>DATCEJ010000307.1:0-25429 GCA_036510135.1 Roseiarcus sp.
GAGCGTGACGAATTCCCCATCCGCGATCGAAAGCGAGACCCCGTGAATGACTTCCACGCCGCCATAGGCCTTGCGTGCGTTGACAACGTCGACCGACGCCATTCTTCTCTCCAAACGCGAATTTCCAACGCGATGTCAGGCTCAGCGTAGTTCATTGGCGAATGGGCGTCGAGCGCGGAGACACGCGATAGGGCAATTCGGGAGGACGACTTGCGAGCCAGCGGCATAGACCTGGAAAAAGCAAACGCGACTTATGCCAACAATGAGCGCGGCGAGTTTACCGCCGGCGCGAACATTGAAAGACAAGGGCAATGACCGAGACGCACAGGCCGCGTATCGCGGTCGTCGGAAGCAATATGGTGGACCTCGTCACCTATGTGGATCGGATGCCGATCAAGGGGGAAACCGTCGAGGCGCCAAGCTTTGAAATGGGGCACGGCGGCAAAGGAGCCAATCAGGCGGTGGCCGCCGCCAAGCTGGGCGCCTCGGTGGTGATGGTCACGGCCGTCGGCGACGACATGTTTGCCGACGCAACCATCCGCAATCTTGAGGCGGTTGGGGTTGATACGAGCCATGTCCGGCGCGTCAAGGGAAAGCCCAGCGGCGTTGCGCCGATCATGGTCGAGCCGTCGGGTGAGAACTCGATCCTGATCGTGAAGGGCGCCAACGCCGATCTTTCGCCAGCCGACATCGATCGCGCGGCGGATGATTTGAAGACCTGCGATCTCATCCTTATGCAGCTCGAGGTTCCGCTCGACACCGTCTACGCAACCATCGCCTTCGGCAAGCGGCACGGGGTGAAGACGGTCCTCAACCCGGCTCCGGCGACGGCGGCGCTCGACGTGAATCGAATTCGAGATGTCACGTTTTTCATCCCCAACGAAACCGAGCTTGCGATCCTGACCGGCATGCCGGCCGATACCGAATCGAGCATCGTGACGGCCGCGCGAAGCCTGCTCGACAAAGGGTTTGAGACAGTCATCGTTACGCTCGGCTCGCGCGGCGCGCTTCTAACGACGCCGACCGACGCACGCAGAATTGAGCCGGTTCCGGTAAAGGCTGTCGATACGACAGGCGCCGGCGACGCCTTCGTGGGGAGCTTTGCGCGGTTCTTCGCCGACGGCGTTCCTCTGGAGGCTGCTTTGAAGCAAGCGGCGCGTTACGCGGCGGACTCGGTGACCCGGCGCGGCACCCAGAAAGCCTACGCGTCCGCCGATGAATTCAAGCGGTTTTGCGAAACTTTGGAGCGAGGCGACTAGGCGAGGAGCCGCTTGCCAATTCAGATCCTATCGCTCCTCGGGCGTTCCCGACAAAGCTTGACGAGCTTTGTAGCGGCGTGAAATGTTCGCCACGACTTCATGAGACCAACAATTCAACGAGATCCCGGCTTCTCATGATTCCTCCTCCCGTCGATCGAACCGCATCTTCGGGCGCGCCGCTCGTTCGCGTTCAAGGCATGACCAAGAGCTTCGGCGGAGTTCGAGCGCTTCGCGGGGTCAGCCTGGAGGTCTGGCCAGGCGAGGTTCACGCGCTTTTGGGAGAGAACGGCGCCGGCAAGTCGACTCTGATCAAGATCCTGAGCGGCGTGCACAGCTTCGATGGCGGCGCGATCGAGATCGACGGCGTCCCCGTTGCCTTCAACAGCCCTGCCGAGTCGCGCGAGGCCGGAATCGCCGTCGTCTACCAGGACCTGAGCCTCGTCGGGTCTCTCTCCGTCGGCGCCAATCTGATGCTGAACCGCGAGCCCACGAGCCGCTTTGGCTTTCTCAAGAAGCGGCAATTGATGGCGGAAGCGGAGAACTTCCTGAAGCGGCACAACATTCCGCTCGATCCGCGCGCAAAGGTCGGCTCATTGCCGTTTGCCTACCGGCAGATGACTGAGATCTGCAAGGCGCTGATGGGGCGGGTGCGCGTCCTCATCCTTGACGAACCGACCTCCGCGCTGACCAGCGACGAAGAGCAGATCCTGTTCGACGCGGTTGAGACGGTCCTCCGGCAGAACGTGGGCGTCATCTATGTGACCCATCGCCTCAACGAGGTGTTTCGCATCTCTCACCGCGTCACCGTCTTGCGCGATGGCGCCAACGTTGGCACGTTCAACACGTCCGAGACCGACATGAAGACGCTGGTCGCGGCAATCGTCGGTCCGAAGCACGCGACCGCCGAGGCGAAAGAAGTTCTGGAGGGGGAAGCGCTGCACGAGCGACAGCCGTCCGCCCGCTCGGATGGACACGGGCTCCTCATCTTGACGAGCGTCGTCAACGATCGTCTGCGTGGCGTCGACCTGTCGCTGAGGAATGGCGAAATCCACGGTCTGGCTGGCCTGATTGGCAGTGGGCGCACCGAGATTCTGGAGACCGTTTTCGGGCTCCGCCCAATCGATCGGGGCGAAATCCGACTTGACGGTTCAAGCCTGCGGATTCGAGGTCCGGCCGAGGCCATCGAAAAAGGCATCGCGCTCGTGCCGGAGGATCGGCAAGTGCAAGGGCTGGTGCTCGATCATTCGATCGAGCGCAACTTCAGCCTGCCCCGGTTGCCGCACTTCTCCTGGGCAAGCTGGGTTCGGCGTGGCGCCGAAACCGAGGAGACGGAGGCGGCAATCAATCGCCTGTCGATCAAGGCGCCTGGCCCTTCAACCCGCGTCCGCAATCTCTCCGGAGGCAATCAGCAGAAGGTGGTCTTCGCCAAATGGAACAATAAGCGCACGCGCATCTTGCTGCTTGACGAACCGACCGTAGGCGTCGACGTCGGCGCGCGGGAGGAGATCTATGGTCTCGTCCGGCAGGCGGCTCAGAGCGGCGCCGGTGTGCTCGTTGCTTCGTCCGACCTCAGTGAGCTGATCCTGCTATGCGATCGGATCTCGGTGATCGTTGACGGTCGCGTGATTGTCACCCTCCGCCGCGACGAGTTCCGCGACGCCGAACATCTCCATCAGTTCATCCAGATCAGTCAGACCGACCAGGGGCAGGCGGCGTGACCGATCGCATCGCGCGCACTGTCGAGACGGCTGTGCCAGAACGGAGCCGCGCCTCTGCGCTGGCGCAGACGCTGTTGCGCAGCGAATGGCCGTGGATGCTCTATCTGGCCTTCGTCATCCTTCTTGTCGTCTTCAGCTTCGCTTCGCCATGGTTCCTGTCGATCGACAATTTTCTGAACATCGGTCGGCAGACGACGCTGGTGTCGATCGTCGCGATCGGCATGACCTTCGTGATCATCGCAGGCCAGATTGACCTGTCCGTCGCGTCCGCCCTTGCGCTCTCGGGCATGGCCGCCGCCCTGGCCATGGCTCATATCGCCAACTTCTGGTTTGTCGGCGCGCTGGCTGGCCTCGGTACCGGCGCGCTGGTCGGCCTGATCAACGGAGCGCTCACCACTCGGCTCGCCATTCCTTCGTTCCTCGTCACGCTGGGCACGCTCAGCGCCGCGCGCGGCCTTGCGATGATGGTGACGGACACGAAGCCGGTCATCATCACGAACGAGCGCTATTTCCGGATTTTTGGCGAAGGCAACCTGTTGGGCCTGCCGGCGCCGATCGCCTGGACATTGGCTGCCACCATCGGCGGCGTTCTTCTGCTGCATTACAACATCTTCGGGCGCCGGATTTATGCAGCGGGCGGCAATCCGACGGCGGCTCTTTATTCCGGCATCCAGATCAAGCGTGTGACGACCTGGGCCTTCGTGCTCACGGGCGCGCTGGCGGGGCTCGCGGCGCTCGTCCTCTCTGCGCGCTCGCACGCCGCTCGGCCAGACGTCGTGCAAGGCATGGAGCTCGACGTCATCGCCTCCGTCATTCTCGGGGGATGTAGCCTGTTCGGCGGTCGAGGCTTTATTCTTGGGACGCTGCTCGGCAGTCTCATCATCGGAACGCTCAACAACGGACTCGTGCTTTTGGGCGTGAGCTCGCCAATGCAGCTCATCATCAAGGGCGCGATCATCGTCGCCGCCGTCGCTTTCACGAAACGCTAGCCTGTTATATGCGGGCCAAGGAGGGGCATGTTGTCGGCCTCAAATAAAAACGACGACTCGAGGAAAGGCCAAGGAGTACGACCATGAAAGTTTCATCACCCGTCAGATTCGCGTTAGCGTCTGGCGTCGCTATGGGCGCGCTTGCGCTTCTATCAGCCGCCGCTCTCGCCGACGTGCCGGCAAGCTGCGTCAAGGGCGTCGATCTCGCGACGCTTGGGCCGACCTCGATCGTGGGCCAGGGCCCGCATGGCGAGAAGGCGGCGTCCGTCGATATGCTGAAGCTCAGCGATGCTGACGCCGAGAAGGTGAAGGCAGGCCATTTCAAGGTCGGCATCTCGATGCAGACTGTCAATCTCGACTGGTCGCAGTTGCAGGTGCAGGGCATCACGGACACGCTCAAGAAATATGGCGTCTCGGTCACGGGAGTGGCGTCGGCCGAATACCAGGTCGACAAGCAGATCGCGGATATTGAAAACACGATCCAGCAACATCCGGATGGGATCATCTCGATCCCCGTCGATTTCACCGCAACCGCGCCGACCTACAAGAAGGTGTCGCAGGCAGGGATCAAGCTCGTGTTCATGGACAGCATTCCAACCGGACTCGAGCATCCGAAGGAATATGCTTCGATGGTCTCGGCCGACAGCCAGGGCAACGGCCAGATCGCTGCTCAGATCCTGGCGTCTTGCGTCGACAAGGGCGGCACGATCGGACTCGTCAATTTTGGCGTCGACTATTTCAGCACCAACGAGCGCACGAAGGGCGTTCGCGAGTGGATGCAGAAGAACCGTCCCGACATCAAGATGAAGCAGGTCGACTTTACCGACCCGTCAAAGGTGTCGCAGATCGCCGGAGACTTCCTCACAGCCAATCCTGATATCAAGGGCGTGTTCGCGGTGTGGGATCAGCCGGCGCTCGATACTCTTTCCGCGATGCGCGCGCAAAACATCGATATCCCGGTCACCACCGTCGACCTCGGGCTGCAATCGGCGATCGAGATCGCCAAGGGCGGTCCGCTCAAAGCGACCGGCTCTCAACGCCCGTACGACCAGGGCGCGGCGGAAGCGATGGCGATGATGAACGCGCTGATCGGCAAGGAGACGCCAGCCTGGGTCGGCGTCCAGTCATTGCCGGTTGTCCAGTCCAATGTGCTCGAATCGTTCAAGACCGTGTTCAAAAAAGATCCGCCCGCGGAACTGACGGACGCCTGCAACGCAGCAAAACCGGCCTGCAACTAAAAGGTTCGCACTTACGCGCAAGCTAAGATGAGGCTGTGCGGGCGTGGAGACGACGCCCGCACAGCCGATGTGTCGCGCGCCTCGGCTCAGGCTCAGCTTTGGCCGGACCCGAGTTCGAGCCCCCGCTTGCGGAACAGCGCTCCGGGCGAAGGCGACCGGCCGCGAAAGGCTCGATAGGCCTCGTCATAGTCGCGGCTGCCGCCGGCCGCATAGACGAAGTCATTGAGCCGTTTGGCGAGGTCCGGGTCAAAGATGTCGCCGGCCTCCTCGAACGCTTCGAAGCCATCGGCGTCGAGCACTTCCGACCATAGATAGCTGTAATACGCGGCCGAATAGCCGCCGGAGAAAATGTGCTGGAAATGCGGGGTGCGGTGGCGCATCGCGATCGCCTCCGGCATGCCGATCCGCTTGAGTTCTTGGCGCTCGAACGCGACGACATCGACCTCGGCCGGCGAGGGATCGAGATGGAGCTTCAGGTCGACCAGTGCGGAGGCTGTGTATTCAACGGTCGCCCAGCCCTGATTGAACCGGCGCGCGGCGAGAAGCTTGTCGACCAGCGCCTCCGGCATCGGCGCGCCGGTTTTGTAGTGGAGCGCAAAGCGGCGCAGCATCTCCGGCTGCAAGATCCAATGCTCAAAGACCTGGGAGGGAAACTCGACGAAATCGCCGGCGACATGAGTGCCGGAGATGCGCGGATAGATGACGTCCGACAGCATGCCGTGCAAGCCATGGCCGAATTCATGGAACAGCGTGCGCGCGTCGTCGACGCTCAGAAGACTGGCTTCGCCGTCGCCGCCCTTGGCGAAGTTCATCACGTTGACGACAATCGGCAATTGCGGTCCGTCAAGCTTCTGCTGGCCGCGGAAGCCGCTCATCCAGGCCCCGCTGCGCTTTGAGGGCCGCGCGAAATAATCGCCCAGGAACAGCGCTTTTGGCGCGCCGTCGCGCCCTTTCACTTCCCATGCGCGCACGTCGGGATGATAGAGGTTGAGGTCGAAGCGCTCGGTAAACTCGAGGCCGAACAGGCGACTCGCGGCGTAGAAGGCAGCCTCGATCATCCGGTCGAGCTGCAGATAGGGCTTGAGCTCGCCCTCATCGAAGTCGAACTCGGCCTTGCGCCGCTTCTCCGCGAGATAGCGCCAATCCCAGGGCGCGAGTTTGAAATTGCCGCCTTCGCTTGCCGCGATCGCCTGCAGCGCCTCCTCGTCTTTGCGGGCGCTAGCGACGCCGGGCGTCCAGACAGATTCCAACAAATCAAGCGCCGCCCTGGGCGTTTTCGCCATCGTGTCGGCGAGGCGGTAATGCGCATAAGTCTCGTAGCCCAACAGGCGTGCGCGCTCGGCTCTCAGGCGCACCAATTCGGCGGCGATGGCGCGATTGTCGGTCGCGCCGCCGTTGTCTCCTCGAGCGCTCCAGGCGCGAAATGCGGTCTCGCGAAGATCGCGCCGGCCTGAGAATTGCAGGAATGGCTCGACGCTGGAGCGCGACAGTGTGATCGCGTACTTGCCCGGATGGCCGCGGTCGGCGGCGATGCGCGCGGCGCTCGCGATGAAGAAATCGGGCAGGCCGTCGAGATCGGGCTCGTCGAGCAGCATGAGCCAGTCTTTTTCATCCGCCAGCACATGCTGACCGAATTCTGCCGCAAGCGTCGCCAGCCGCTCGGCGATCGCGGCCAGTCGCGCTTTGGCTTCGGGCGGCGCGCCCGCGCCGGCGCGGGTGAAATCGAGGTGATAGCGGTCAAGCACGCGCGCCTGCTCGGCCGAAAGCGCGAGAGTCTCCTTCTCCGCTTTGACCGCGTCGATGCGCTTGAACAAAGCCTCGTTCAGATAGGTTTCGCTGCGATGGCGCGCGAGAACCGGCGCGATTTCGCGCTCGATCGCCTGCAGTTCGTCATTTTCATGGGCGCCAACCAGATTGAAAAAAACGCTCGCCACCTTGTCGAGGCTGCGGCCGCTGCGCTCGAGCGCCTCGATCGTATTGGCGAAAGTCGGTGGCTCGGCATCGGCGGCGACAGCGTCGATCTCCGCGCGCGCTTGGGTAAGCGCCGCGTCGAATGCGGGTCGGAAATGTTGAGGTTCGAAGCGGTCGAACGGCGGCGCCTCGAATGGCGTGGTCCACGCTTCGAGAAGCGGGTTCGTGTCGAGAGGCGCAGGGGTCGTCAGGGAGGCACGGCTCATGCCCCTCAGCTAGGAGGTCGAGCCGCGATGCGCAACCCGGGCGGAGACACCGCGCGCTCAACGCGGCTCACGCGCTCCATGTTGTCATTCCCGCTTGCAAAGCGGGAATCTAGCGTCAGATCAGCGGCTCCTGAATGCCCTCTTTCGCGGGCATGACAAGCGGCGCGATCGATTGATCGCGTCTGCTTCGGAGCGTGCGGGCCTGCTTACTTCCCGCCCGCCTGAACCTTCTTCACATACTCGTCGACCGCGTCGACGACCTTCTCATCCGGGTGATCTTTGCAAAAGACGATGATTTCATGGATGCCCTGTTTGGCGCGAGGAATATTCACCACGTGCCGCTTCAGGTGGCCGTTCCACCAGCCGCTGTACCAGGCGCCGAGAAAGTCAGCGTCCTCCTGAAAGGTGCCGGCGAGCTGGGCGCAGGTCAACGCCCGCACGTTCAGATAGCCTTTGTCGTCCATGTAGGTTTTCAACTCGACTTGCGCTTGCGACGCTGAAGCGGATGCGACCAGCGCTGCCACCGCTGCCAGAGCGACACGCAAATCGATGCGACGGAGCGCCCCCAACAGCGCGTTCCCGTGCCCTGTGCTTGAGGCCATCATTGGTTTCTCTCTTTCGATTTCAGGTGTTTGATCAGGCGCGCGGGCTGTCCGTCGAGGAGCGACTGCGCGGCGAGTTATTTCTCGTCGTTGACTTTGATGCCTTGTTCCTTGCGCATTTTCTTGATGTTGATGTCCATCGCCGTGATGACCTTCGTTTTCGGATTGGCCTTGCAATAGACGATGACGCGGTGCTCAAGCTCCTTGGCGCGGTCGACCTTCAATTTGCTGTAGCCAGCTAAGCCGTTGTACCAACCGCTGTACCAGACGGTCATGAAGTCCGCGTCTTCCTGGAAAGTGTTGGCGAGCTGGGCGCAGGTCAGTTTCTGGACGTCCAGGTTGCCCTTCGCGTCGCCATAAGTGCTCAGCTCGACCTGAGCTTGCGCCGCGCCGGCGCCGAGCAGCGTCATTGCACAAAACGATACGATGAATTTCATTCTTTCCCTCCCCAACCCAGGCGCGAGTGTGCACTTTGAGGGTGCTTGACCAGAGTCGGCGACGAATCGCCGCCACTGTTAGTCCACACTGTTCACGCGAATTTCCCTGAACCGGATCAAACGGCGGGTCAAGCCGCTGGCTTCCGCGCGACCTTGTTATCCACCATCGTCATCCCCGCGCCAGCAATCGCCCCGGCGCAAGCCAGAAGGGCGGAAGGCACAAGGGGGTCGATGAAAGGGGCAGGATCGAATCCTTGATTATGATTCCTAGCTTGTCGCGCACGAAGCTTCGACGCCTTTCGATCCGTTCGGCCACGGCCGGATGGTGGGCTTTGAGCTCTGCGCGCAGCGCGGCGTCGGCGAAGACGATCCCGTCCTCGCAATTGAGCGCCCAGCCTGCTCGCATCGGGGTCGGAATGATGTCGACTTGAAACGGCATGCCCGGCGCGATGCGCTCACTGGAGCCCGGCCGGATCGGCGTATGAATCCATTCGTCGTGTCCGGTGAGGTGGCCCGGATTGAGAGCCGACCGCAGGCCGCCGCGCGCGAGCGTCTCCGTAACAGCGGCAAACACGGCGTCCCCGGCGACGCCGATGTCCGCGGTCTCGTACCAGGCGACAAGACCGTCGAAATACGCGGCTGCGGTCTTGAGGAACGCCTCGTCATGGTCCGCGATCAATCCGGCGCGGGCCGAAAGGCCGCCCCAGTAACCGATTCCAACCGTGACGCCGTCGCCTCGATTTGCGATCCGGCTGCCGGGCGAGCGCAGGCCGATCACGGGGTCACTCGCGTTGCCGGTCGCAACCATGACATGGGCGGAGAGCGCCTCGCCAGCGTAGCCCATCGCGCTCGCGGCCTCCATTTCGCCCATTCCGAGCCGCGTTCCGGTCAGGATGCGCCAGACGGCCGCGGAAGCGCGTGCGGCGCCCCATTCGTGCAGAGCGATCTGATCGACATCGATCGTCGAACGAAGTCCGGTCGTCGGATGCATCAGCACGGGCGTCGCGTCCTTCAACGCGTCGAAGCCGCCCGCAATCCTGCTCAGCAGTGCGACGAGATAGTGGGGAACGAACAGGCCCGGCGCAGCGTCGTCCCATTCCGCCGGCTCGAAATATTTCCAGCCCACGAGCCCGATCGTCTGGCCGCGGCTCAAGCCCGCTTCTCTCAATACGGCGGCAAGGTCGGGCTTTAGCGAGCGATCCTGACCCATCAGGCTCGTGCTTTGCGCGAGCGCAATGTCGAGGCCGGGAAGACCGGCCAGAGGCGCGTACGATTCGCCTTCGTTGCCAACGATGAGCACCCGCCGATCTCGCGGGCCGAGCAGTAGCAGCGCCTCCTCGAATCGAGGATCGTAGCCAGACAGGAAATCGATATTGGCGAGATGTTCGCGATCGGCATAGACGACCAGCCAATCGCTGCCGGCGCGCTGATAGGCCTCGCGGCAGCGCTTCTCATAGGTCGTTGCGGGAATGCGAGGCGCTTCGAGCGGAACGCCGAAGGCGGGAACGGCGACGTCGCGCAGCGCTGTCGGCATAGAACTTCCTTCTCTCGAAGCGTTTAGGCGGGTCGCCTGCCACGCTGTGGCGTCTGATAGTCCCTGAGGTCCGCAAATGCGATCCGCGTGCGGCTGTCCCAATGCGCCTTGCCTGCGCCGTCGCGCATGGTATGCTAACCTTCAAAATTGATATGGGAGGTTAGTATGATCAGATTTTCCGTGGTTTTCGCTGCGGCGCTGGCGTTTGCGCCGGCCGCCGTCTGCGCGGAAGACCTCACCGGCCAGGAAATCCACATCGGCGTCGCCGGCCCGCTGACGACTCCCTCGGCGACTTTCGGCGTCGAGATGCGTCAGGCGGTCGATCTTGCAATCGACGAGCGGAATGCAGCGGGCGGTCTTCTTCGCGGAAAGGTCGTGGCCGAGGTGATCGACGATCAGGCGGACGCAGAAAAAGGAAAGGCCGCCGCCAAGGCGCTCTGCGACGATCCGCGCGTGCTCGCGGTGGTTGGCCACGTGAACAGTGGAGTCATGCTGGCGAGCGAGAAAGTCTATGCGGAGTGCGGATTGCCGATCGTGACGCCGATGGCTTCCAATCCGGCCGTTACAGAGCAGGGATTGGCCAACGTCTTCCGTCTCACCAACCGCGACGACCGAAAAGGCCCGGGTCTTGCAAAGTGGCTTGCGACCAAGATGAGCAAGAAGGCGGCGGTCGTGGTTGACGACGGCACGCCCTATGGCAAGGGCCTCGCCGATCAGTTCGCAAGCGGCTTTGCCGCAACCGGGGGCGCGGTGATGACGCGCTGGACGACGAAGCCGGGCCAGACGGATTTCTCGGCAGAAGTCGCTGCGCTGCCGAAGGATTTCGACGTGCTGTTCTTCGGCGGCATCAAGGAAGGCGCCACTATCCTCAAGGACATGCGCAAGGCCGGTTTGAACCAGGTCTTCGCTTGCGGTGACGGTTGCTGGAGCGTCGGCGGCTTCATCAAGCCGGCGGAGGGCGCAGCGACGGCGGGAGAGGGCGTCCGCGTCCTCTCGGCCGCCCCCGCCTTGGGCAAGGTCCCAGGCTCGGCCGACTTTGCGGAGCGCTACAAGGCTCGCTTCGGGCCGATCAACAATTACGCTGCAAGCTCCTATGACACTGCGCGCGTCGTGATGAGCGCGATCGAGGCCGCGGCGATGAAGAAGGGCGGCATGCCGGATCGCGCCGACGTGCTGGCCGCGCTGAAGGACATAAAGTTTCAAGGCGTCGCCTATGCCGCGCCCGAGGCCTTCGATGCGAAGGGGGACAACATTGCGGCTGTCATCTTCGTCAACGACGTCGACGAAGGGCGCTTCCGCGAGATCGACCAGATTGGCGGACGCTAGACCGCCGCGATTCTGTTTTCTCGGCGCCCCTGCGTTTCGTAATGCAAGAGGGCGTTGACGTGAGCTTCGGCGACATCGGGGTATCGGGCGAGGTAGGCCTTGGTCGAGAAAAATGGCCCGGGATCCCGGCCTTCCCGACCTCCATGAACCAGGTAGTGCAACGCGGCGTCCAATCCCGTTGCATGAACGTCGGGGTTCGTCTCGAGGTAGTGCGCTGAATTGAAGAACAGCGAGTTGCGAATAGCCTCAAGGTCCTTGGAGCGCGGTTTCCAAAAGAAACGTGACCCTGTCCTCGTCGAACTGCGACTCTTTCGCGTGCCTCGATCCATGATGGCTTGCGCGCGCGCAATCTCCGCAGCGGCTTCTGACCGGACCCGGCGAACCTCATCAGCGCTCTCGCGCATGGGCAAGTCAAAGATCGCCGAGGCTGTCTCAAAACCCGCCCGCAGGTCGTCGAGCTTTTTCAGGACGCAACTGTCTCCCGAGTCCCGGACGAGGTCGAGCATGGCGGCGTAGGTCCGCCGGGCCAAATCGTTGACAGCCGGATGCGCCTCGAGTTCCGCTTCACTCGTGCGCTGATGCCGCAGATCGGCCGATATGAATCCGTCCACCTCCGACAAAGCGTCTTCATGCCATTGCGGCCAGATCAGGTCCCACTGTTCGCTGACCCGTGCGAGCGCCTTATGACGGTCGCCCAGAAATTCTGGCCAGTCCAGAACGGCGCGCGCCATCCCGCGGGTCTCGACCTCGGCGTCCAGGACATGGCGCAGCCAGAGCAAGCACCCGTAGGCGGGGCTGAGGCCGTCGCGGCAATAGAGGGATTGGCTGACTTCAAGCGGCGAGCGGATCGGCAGGAGCACGCGCACGGACCATCTTGCTTCGGCAAACACCTGGCCCCAGAATGGCATGAGCCGGCACATGCGCGGGTCTTTCATGACCGCAAATCCGACATCGCCAAATTCTTCCGCCAGGGCTTCCTTCGCGCGTGCGCGCAAAGCATCCGCTTCCACTTTACGAATCTTGGCGAAGTTGAATTTACGCCAGTCTCTCCAATCGCTCCCACCGGCGGCCAGAACGGCGTTATTCAAGTCCAGAATGACGGGAGATTCCCAGAACCCTCTTTCGTTGTCGGCGTTCGGCGCCATCAAGTGTTGAGGGGCGGCGGCGCCCAGACGAACGAGCGCTCCTGCCGCGCTCGAGGTCCCGCTGCGATGCATGCCAAGCACAACGACCAGGATCTTGTTGAAACCTTCGGCGTCGGCGTCGACAGTGGGATGACCGACGCTAATGAACAAGCACGCGACTCCTTGCCAGGACGGGGCGTCTCTCCCGGCGAGGGGACGCCTCTCATTATGATCAAATCATCCCACGGAACTACAGCTATGCCCGCGCATTCCGCAAGGGATGAAGCCTATAGTTCGATAACAAATTGGTGAACGATTCGCTAACCTCTGCGGAACGCAGGCAGACGGCCCTAATACAAAAGTTTGTGATTTCCTTTCGCTTTCGGCAGGCGGCGCCGGCGGTGAGAGGCCCCAACGGAAAGCGGCGGAAGGAGCGCGAGGAAAGGTTCAGGCCGCCGCCTTTTGATAGTCTTTGACGTCCGTGAAGGCGATTTTCGGCCACCGCTCCTGCTCGTAGCGAAGGTTGAAGGCGCTCGACGCCATGAACACCGGCGCCCCATCGAGATCGGAGGCGATCGAGGACGGATAGGCATCCAGGAACTTGCCCATCTCCGCCTTGTCGCTTGACGAGACCCAGCGGCAGATCTCGAAGCGGCTCGGCTCAAAAGTTACCGGCAAGCCGTATTCAGCGTTGAGACGTTCAGTGAGCACGTCGAGTTGCAGCGCGCCGACGACGCCTACAATCGCCGCGGCGCCGTCATGGGGCAGGAACACCTGCACGACGCCTTCTTCCGCCATCTGCTGTAAGGCCTCGCGCAGCTTTTTGGCCTTCATCGCGTCGGCAAGCTTCACCCGGCGAAGGATTTCCGGCGCGAAGCTCGGCACGCCGCGAAAGACAATCTCCTCGCCCTCGGAGAGCGTGTCGCCGATACGCAAAAGCCCATGATTGGGGATGCCGACGACGTCGCCGGCGAACGCTTCCTCCGCCAACGAGCGATCCTGGGCAAAAAAGAACTGTGGCGCCGATAGCGTGAGAGGCTTTCCAGTGCGGACAAGCTTCGCCCGCATGCCGCGCTGGAGCCTGCCTGAGCAGACCCGCATGAAGGCGATGCGGTCGCGATGGTTCGGATCCATGTTGGCCTGGATCTTGAAAACGAAGCCCGTCATCTTCGGTTCGTCCGCCTTCACCATGCGGCTCGCCGCTTCCTGCGCGCGCGGGCTCGGCGCGAATTCGGCCAAAGCGTCGATGAGGTCTTTGACGCCAAAATCCTTGAGCGCGCTGCCCCACAGGACGGGGGTCATATGGCCTTCGAGGAAGGCCTTCTTGTCGAAGGCCTTCAGGCCCTCGACCGCGAGGCTAAGCCCTTCGATCGCCGCGGCGCGCTCGTGTTCGGGCAGGAGCTCGGCGACTCGCGGATCGTCCGGGCCGTTGACGGCATATGCCCGCGCGTCCTTGCCGAGCGGCGTCAGGCGGCTGCGCCGAATGTCATAGGCGCCGGCGAGCGAACGGCCGCGGCCGATTGTCCAGGTGAGCGGCGCAGAGTCGAGCGCAAGGGTCTTCTCGATCTCGTCGAGGAGATCGAACGGATCCCGGGTTTCGCGGTCCATCTTGTTGATGAAGGTGACAATCGGGATGTCGCGCAGACGGCAAACCTCGAACAGTTTGCGTGTGCGCGCCTCGATGCCCTTGGCCGCATCGATGACCATGACGGCCGAGTCGACCGCAGTCAGGGTGCGGTAGGTGTCCTCGGAGAAGTCCTCGTGACCGGGCGTATCGAGAAGGTTGAAAACGCAATCGCCATATTCGAACGTCATCACCGAGGTCACGACGGAAATGCCGCGATCGCGCTCGATGCCCATCCAGTCGGAGCGGGTCTGGCGACGATTGGCCTTGGCGCGCACTTCGCCGGCGAGCTGAATGGCGCCGCCAAACAAGAGCAGCTTTTCAGTCAGCGTCGTCTTGCCGGCGTCGGGGTGGGAGATGATCGCGAAGGTGCGTCGGCGCGCGACGGGGTTCGGGTCAGGCATTGTCTTCGGGTTGTAGGGAAGAAGCCCCTTACTTAGTGCGGATGGGCCGGGGAGGGAAGAGCGCGCTCGCTCGAGGGTGTCGAGGTCGTGTCGAAGGAAAGAGCGCCGCAGGTCTTCGTTCGATGGACAGCGGTTTAATCTAGCTTTGGATTCTTCGGCCTGACCATATTGTCCGATCCGTTCGGTATGGGTTATGAACTTGATATTGACGCGCTCGCAAAGACGCCGGTGAGGCCAATGCGCCGCGCGCGGAGGAGGAATGGATCGCAAGTGGCTGCCGCTCAACGCGCTCAGAGCGTTTGAAGCGGCCGGACAACATCTCAGCTTCACCGCCGCCGCCAATAGCCTGACGGTCGCGCAGAGCGCGGTCAGCCGTCATGTGATCGTGCTCGAAAATTTTCTCGGCGTGGCGCTGTTCGAGCGGCGTCCGCAACAGCTGGTGCTCACCGAGGCGGGCCGGCACATCCTGCCCGTCGTCTCGAAGTCTTTCGACCGTATCGACCAGGCGCTCGGCGAGGTGATCAAGGAGAAGGGACGGCCGAAACGGGTGCTCAAGGTCGCGCTGCCGACCTCGTTCGCTCATCGCCTCGCGATTCCAATCTTACGCGACTTCCGCTCTGAAAACGCCGGCATCTCGCTCGAGATCGTCTCCAAGCCGACGACTGGACCGGAAGTGGACGGCGACATCGACATCGCCATCGTCTATTCCGAGCCCCGCGTCACCGATGCCATCCACGACCTCTTATGGATGGTGCGCTCGACGCTTCTGTGCAGCCCGAAGCTGCTCGAAGGGACCGACGCCAGCGATCCGTGGCGGCTCATTGCGGCGAGCGACCTCCTGCATCTCAAGATCGATGGCCGGCCGCGCCACTTTTTCTGGGAGATGTTCGTGCGCTCGATCGGACGTCCCGATCTCGCGGTCGATCGGGGCCTCGTCTTCGACACTCAGCAACTCGCGGCCCAGTACGCGATGATGGGCGATGGGCTGGCGCTGCTCGATCCGTTGCTGTTCCACGAGGAGATCAAGGCCGGACGGCTGGTGCGCCCCTACGATCTCTGGCTTGACGAAGGCTACGGCTATTATCTCACCACCCATCCCGAGGATCTGAGCAACGAGGCGGTGGCGCTATTCCGCTCCTGGCTCATCGCCCGGTTTTCTGGCGGCGCGCCGGCGCCGCCGCCAGAGGCGGAGCCCGCTGCCGAGGGGCCAAAGCTGCAAGCCGCCCCGGCCGAGCCGCCAAAGCTGCGCGCGACGAAATAGCAGCGCGAGAGTCTCGCGCAAATTGACATGCTGAGACGCCATTTTGGCCTGCGCGCAGGAAAGCCGACTGCGCTAGACTAACGAAGCGGCCAATCGCGATCGGCGCTCTCTGACGGGAATCTGGGGACTGTAATGACGACGGGTTCGCCGCCGCAGGAAACGGGGCGCCGACGCCGGCGTGCGCCCGAGCGCGGCGGAGGGTCAGGCGCGCCTCAGCCCCTTGGCCAGCCGGAGTCGCCGTTCGCCCCGCTCGAACTTATCTCACGCGACGAGCTCGAATCGATCCATCAGGCCGCGCTCACTGTGCTGAGAGAGATCGGGATTGACTTCCTGCACGATGAAGCGCGCACGATGCTGAAGGACGCGGGCGCCGAGGTCGATCCCGCCTCGCGCCGCGTCCGCTTCGAGCCTGCGATGGTCGAGGCGCACATCGGCCTTGCGCCGCAGGCGTTCAGGCTGCATGCGCGCAATTCCGCCCGCGGCCTTTCGATTGGCGGTCGGCATGTCGCTTTCGGCACCGTGGCGAGCGCTCCCAATTCGTTCGATCGCGCGGGAGGCCGGCGGCCCGGCAACAGGCGCGACTATCAGAACTTCATACGCCTCGGGCAGAGCTTCGATTCCATTCATTTCATCGGCGGCTATCCGGTCGAGCCGATCGACATTCCCGCTTCGATCCGCCATCTCGATGCCCTGTTCGACATGCTGACACTGTCCGACAAGCCGGTCCACGCTTACAGCCTCGGGCGCGAGCGCAACCTGGACGCCATCGAGATGGTCAAAATCGCCCGCGGGCTCGACGATGAGACGCTGGAGCGCGAGCCTTCTCTCTTCACGGTCATCAATTCGTCGTCGCCACTGAGGCTCGACACGCCGATGGTGGAAGGAATCATCCAGATGGCGCGCCGCAATCAGGTGGTTGTCATGACGCCGTTTACCCTGGCGGGCGCGATGGCGCCGGTGACGCTCGCCGGCGCGCTCGCGCAGCAGCATGCCGAGGCGCTTGCAGGCCTGGTCATGACCCAGGTGGCGCGGCCAGGCGCACCGTTCGTCTATGGCGGATTCACGTCGAACGTGGATATGAAGTCTGGCGCGCCGGCCTTCGGCACGCCGGAATATATGAAGACGGCGATCGTCGGTGGGCAGCTGGCGCGCCGGCTTGGCCTGCCCTATCGCTCCTCGAACGCTAACGCGGCCAATTCTCTCGACGCTCAGGCGGCCTACGAGAGCGTGTTCTCGCTCTGGGGCGCGATCATGGGCGGCGTCAACTTTCTCATGCATGGCGCGGGCTGGATGGAGGGGGGCCTGCAAGCCTCGTTCGAGAAAATGGCGCTCGACGCCGACCTTTTGGCCATGGTCGCCGAGTTTTTGCGGCCGCTTCGCGTCGACGAGGCGGAGCTGGCGCTCGACGCGATGCGAGAAGTTGGCCCGGGCGGGCACTTCTTTGGCGCCGCGCACACGCAGTCGCGCTATCGGACCGCCTTTTTCCCGCCAACCATCTCTGACTGGCGCAATTACGAGACCTGGCGCGAAGCCGGCTCGCCGACCGCGGAAGACGTGGCCGAGCGCATCGTCGCCGACCGCTTGCGCGATTTCATTCCGCCGCCGCTCGAAGCCGAACGCCTCGAGGCGCTGACCGCCTTCGTCGCCCGCCGCAAGGCGGAAGGCGGCGCGCCGACCGACTTTTGAACGCTGCCCCGCCGACCGGCGCGTCCGCCCTCGGCGCCCGTCTCCATGTGGCGGTCGCCGCGATGTTCTTTGCCTTCGGTGTCGGAGCCGGCCTCTGGGGCGGCGCCTCGGGCGCGATTTTGATTCGCACCGGCGTCGATGCGGCGACGTTCGGCGTTCTCTTGACTGTCTATACGGGCGCCTATCTCATCGCCATGTCGGCCGGCGGTGCGGTCGCGCATCGTTTTGGCGTCGGGCAAGCCCTCTCTGTCGCGGCGGTCATCTTTGGCGCGGCGCTTTGCGCGCTGCTCGACGCCTCGAACGAAACCTGGGTCGCGATCGCTTTGATCGTCGCAGGATTCCTTGGCGGCCTCGTCGATCTCCTCATGAACGCCGAGGGCGCGCGGATCGAGCGCCGGCTCGGCCGTCCGATCCTGGCCCGCCTGCACGCCGCTGTGTCGGCGGGCATGGCGCTCGGGGCGATCCTCGGCAGTTTGATCGTCGTCGGGCCGGCGCCGTGGGCAGCCGGCGTTCTGGCCGCATTTGCGCTTGCCGGCGCTGGCGTCGCCACCCATCGCGCGGCGGCGACCGATCGTCCCGCTCCGTCGGTGGTCGGGTCCGTGGGGCGAAGCGGATTGTCCTTCGCGCCGGCTCTGATTGGGCTTGGCGTCGTCGTCGGCGTCTCGATCGCAGCGGAACTCGCAGCGTCGGTGTGGTCGTCGCTGCTGTTGGGCGAGGAAGCGCCGAAGCTGGCGGCGATTTCTGGCCTCGGCGCGGCGTTCTTTTCCGCCTGCCAGGCCGCGCTGCGCTTCAACGTCGATGCAATTCGCCTTCGGGTCAGCGACCTTCGCATCATCATCGCTTCGTTCGTCATCGCGGCGGCCGGCTTTGCTCTGGTCAGCGTACAGGCGGGGTTCGCGGCGAGCGTCGCGGGCTTCGCCCTGATCGGCGTCGGCACCGGCTCTATCGTCCCATGCGGCTTCGCGCTGGCCGCGCGCCAGTCGGCGGCCGGACCCGCGGTCGGGCTCGCCTCCGCGTCGCTGTTCAGCGCGCTGACCCGCTTGCCGGCGCCGTTGGCGACCGGCGCGATCGCGCAAGCCCTGTCCCTGTCAGCCGCGTTCGCCGCCTTTGCGCTTGCGTTAATTATGACGGGGGCCGCCGTGTCGATCGTTGCGTACCTGGGCCGCGCTTGGCGAGCGTCGCGCAAAGCGTGACGCGGCAGGCCAGACAGGCGTTGACTTAGCGCGGCCGTGATTGCAGAGGAAGCGCGCATCTCGCGGAAGAAACAACGTGGTGCGGCGATCACGAACTCTGCTGACCACACAGGAGAATGAGTGCCCAAGATAAGGCCGGTGATCATGTGCGGCGGGTCCGGCACCCGCATGTGGCCCGAATCGCGAGAGAGCCTGCCGAAGCAGTTCATTTCGCTGATCGGGCAGCGCTCGACCTTTCAGACGATTGTCGGCGTGGTGAGCGATCCCGCTGTCTTCGATCCGGCGGTGGTCATCACCAATTTCGAATATCGCTTTCGGGTCGCTGAGCAATTGCGGGAGATCGGCGCTGAGGCGGTGATCCTGCTCGAGCCTGACCGGCGCGATAGCGCCGCCGCCGTCGGCGCCGCGGCGGCCTGGGCGGCGGCGCACGACCCGAAGACGGTTGTCGCCGTGCTCGCCGCCGATCATGTTTTTGAGGACGGAAAGCAATTCGCCAGGCTTTGCGCGCAGTCTTACGCGGCCGCGGATGCAGGAGAAATCGTCACCTTCGGCGTCACCCCCGATCATCCCGCCACCGGCTACGGTTACATCCATCCCGGCGCCCCGCTCGGGCTCGATCCCCAGGTGCGCCGGATCGAGCGATTCGTGGAAAAGCCCGACGAAACGAACGCGCGCGCGTTCATTGAAGACGGCTATCTGTGGAATTCGGGCAATTTCGTCTTCCGCGCCGACGTCATGCTGGAGGAGCTTCAGCGTTTCGAGCCGGAGATCGCGGAGACGACTGCGATGGCGGTGTCGGCTGCGAAAAAGGATCTTGGCTTCGTGGTTCTGGACCATGAATCCTTCGCCAAGGCTCCGAAGACCTCGATCGATTACGCGGTCATGGAGCGGACCGACAGGGCGGTGGTGTTGACGGCTGATGTCGGATGGTCCGACGTTGGCGAGTGGTCGACGGTCTGGCGGTTGAGCCCGCGCGACGCCAATGGCAACAGCCTGCGCGGACGAGCGATGGTCATCGATTCATCGAACGTGCTGGTGCGATCAGAAGAGCAACTGGTCGCTGTTATAGGCCTCGAAGACGTGGTGGTCGTGGCCACTGGCGACGCGGTTTTGGTCGCCCACCGGTCACAGACCGCCAAGGTTAAGAAGCTCGTCGAGCGGCTCAAGGCAGAGGGCCATCCGGAAGCGACCGAGCATCGGCGCAATTACCGGCCATGGGGCTATTATCAGAGCATCGACCAGGGCCCGCGCTATCAGGTCAAACGCATCGTTGTGCGCCCCGGCGGCCGCCTTTCGCTACAAAAGCACCACCATCGGGCCGAGCACTGGGTGGTCGTGCGCGGCGCGGCGGAAGTCACCCTTAATGACAAAGTGACGCTCGTCCATGAGAACGAATCGATCTACTTGCCGATGGGCTCGACGCACCGGCTCGCCAACCCGGGCAAGATCGACGTGGAGCTGATCGAGGTTCAGACCGGCAGCTATTTCGGCGAGGATGACATCGTTCGTATCGACGACGTCTATAACCGGAAATGAGGTGATGGCGGCGCCGTTAAGCGGCGCCGCCATTCACGTTAGTGCTGCTCCTGCGAAGCCAGGCGCGCGATCTGGTAAATGTCGGCACGATCGATGCCGATGTCGTGCAGCTCGCGGTCGGTATAAGCCGAAAGCTCCTGCAAGACATTCCAATATACGCGGCGTGTGCGCAGAAAGCGTGTAAGAGAGAACTTCTTCATGGCGGTCTCCTTTTGGTTGACCGCCCTCCTGACTCGGACTCAACGAGTTCGAGGAATTCGTTCCCTCACCCAGACCGGCCCTAGGTAAATTGCTGCACTGCAAAAGTCAATGATGCGACGCACAAATAAATGTGAAAACTGCATGACAGTGCGATAGGCGGTCCTCTGTTATTGCCTTATTCGGCACTCGAATGCAGGAACAATCGACCAATTTGGCGTTTCGTACGGTTAACAGATGCTTAAATCGCATATCACGCCTGCATGCCGGGCTGTCCTTGGCTCTGGACGTCGGCTCCCTTAGGCGCCGTTGCAGGAGCCCTCGATGCGCCTGGCCCCGATAGGGTTTGACAGCCGCTGCTCAGCCATTTACGAGAGCGCAACTTCAGGCGCGCTCTCGGCTAAGCGAGAGCGCGTTTGTCGTTTGACGCACCCGCGGCTTCCACGCCTAGCTCGGCTAAAAGCCTGTCGGCGCTCTTTGGGCGCAGAGGAGGGCGCGTTCCTCGTTGACTTGAACGGACTTAAAGAGGAATCGCGATGACGAAGCGCGCGGAAGCGAAATACAAGATCGATCGCCGCATGGGCGAGAACATCTGGGGGCGCCCTCGCAGCCCCTTCAACAAGCGTGAATACGGGCCTGGCCAGCATGGCCAGCGCCGCAAGGGCAAGGCGACCGACTTCGGCACCCAGCTCAAGGCCAAGCAGAAGGTCAAAGGCTATTACGGCAACATTTCGGAGCGCCAGTTCCACAGCTATTACGTCGAGGCGCTCCGCCTCAAGGGCGACTCGAGCGCCAATCTCATCGGCCTGCTCGAGCGCCGGCTCGACGCGGTGATCTACCGGGCCAAATTCGTGCCGACCGTGTTCGCCGCGCGTCAGTTCGTCAACCACGGCCACATCAGGGTCAACGGGCGCCGGGTGAACATTCCCTCTTTTCAGGTCAAGGTCGGCGATCTCATCGAGATCAAGGAATCGTCGCGTCAAATGAACTTGGTGCTTGAGGCCAATGCGCTGGCCGAGCGCGACGTGCCCGACTATGTCGACGTCGATCACGCCAAGGGGACCGCCAAGCTCTCTCGCATTCCCGGGCTCTCCGAGGTGCCGTATCCGACGCACATGGAGCCGAACCTGGTCATCGAGTTCTATTCGCGCTGACGTTTTCGCCCGGGGTTCGCGCAAGCGAGCCCCGCTGTTCTCAGGCCTTTGCCGGGCCCTGAGGGCCTAAACGGCTTTGCTGGTCCCCCGCCTGCACGGGCATGACGCGCCAGGCGGTCGTAGAACCGCCAGATCCCCAGGATCCCATGCCGATCCCTCGCTCCGGAACCGTGGGTCTCGGCGTCGTCCTCTACCTTGCCGGCGTCGCAATGTTCGCGCTGAACGACGCGCTCGGCAAATGGCTCGTCGCGGATTACGGCGTCGGCCAGTTGATGCTCATGCGCTCGATCGGCGCTGGCGTGGTGCTCGCGCCAATGATCCTTTCGTTGCGCGTCAAGATGATCGATCGGCGCCAGGCTCGGCTTCAGGTCCCGCGCATCGTATGCGCGGCGGCGGATACTTTCGCGTTCTACTACTCGACGCGTTATCTGCCGCTTGCCGACGTGATGACCTTCTATATGGCCAGCCCGCTTATCACCACGGCGCTATCGGCGCCGATACTCGGCGAAAAGGTTGAACGTTTTCGCTGGATTGCCGTCCTGATCGGATTTGTCGGCGTTCTCATCGCTCTTAGACCCTCGCCGCAGATGTTTTCCTGGACCGCGCCCATCGCGCTGTTCGGAGCGACGACCTTCGCGGTTAGCCAGACGATCACCCGCGAGCTCCGAGGAATCCATTGGTTGCCTCTTGTCTCCTGGCAATTCGTTGGCAATGGGCTGATCGGCGCAGCGACCGTTCCTTGGATATGGACAACCCCCAGCCTGTTCGATCTCGGCCTTATGTTTCTGGTCGGCGTCGTGGCCATGATTTGCTTCATCTGCATGGTTCGGGCCCTGGCGCTGGCCCGCGCAGCGGTGCTCGCGCCGCTGCAGTACTCAGCCATTCTTTGGGCCGCGATCCTTGGGTGGCTGATCTGGCGCGACGCGCCCTCGCTGCCGATCATAGTCGGCAACGCAATTATCATCGGCAGTGGGCTTTATGTGGCGGCGAGGGGCAAGATGGTCGGAAAGGCGGCCGAATAGGGCGCTCGCCCTGGCTACGAAACGAAAAAACGCCGCTCGTGGAGAGCGGCGTTCGGCAAAAATTTGACGAGGCCAAGCGCTACGCTGCGAACGCAGCACTCTTGCGCGACCCGCGATAACCCGCGAAGCCGAGGCCGGCGAAGCCAAGCAGCATCATCGCCCAGGTCGACGGCTCCGGAACGGCGGATGGCGCAAAGGCGCTCAGGTCTGACGTCTGCGAGTCGATGACCGCCAGGGTGCCGGTGGTAAAGCGCACGGCGTTGGTGTCGATCATCAGAAAATCCGAGGTCTGGCCGGCAAGCAGGCCGCCTATTGAGGCCCAGCTGAACCCGATGGTGTGGCCGGGCGTATCGCGGTCGACCAAGTTCGGCGCGTTGGCCCCGCCGCTGTCCCCGACATCCGTCATGAAAGTCGCGAAATTGCCGGCGGTGACTCGTGCTATCGCGTCGGTTGAGCTCGCGTCGTTGGCGACCTGAATGATCCAAGTGAGGTCCCCGGACCCGAACGTGTTGGCTGTATCCTCGTAGACCGCTTCCTGGATCAGCCCGGAGAAAACCCCGTTGCTGAAAGGTAGAACCCCGGTGTCGGCGACCAGCGTCGAGCCGGCGCCCAAGCTCAGCGGATCAGGCGGACCAGACGCCCCTGGAGCAAGAACAATGGCCTGGGCCGCCGGCGCTGCGGCGAGGATCGCGAATGTCGCGCAGGTGGCCAGAAGAAGACTTTTCATGGCAAACTCCCTTCGATTCGCCTTGACAGCGGAAGTCCGCGACGCCCGCGCATCAGGGGTGCTGTTGCTTGATTTCGAAATAACCGCGTAAGCTGGACGTGCTCCTCAAGCGCAGCTCAAGGCCGAGCTTCCAGCGAGCGCAGTCGCCAACACCAGCATCCGAGTTATTTGTGTCAATTTTTGTGCCATCGGAAAGCAGTCTTGTGGCAGACGCCGCCTTGGGCTCGCCGGGCGCTCGGCCCGGCTGCCGCGAGGCGATTAGTGGAAAAGAGCCGTCGGCGTCGAGCCTTGGCCAAGGCCGCCGTGTCGCCGGGGGCGCACAGGTGTTAATCTGTCGACAACGCGCGGCTCCGACCGGCGATCTTGACCGCCGGTCACGCATTTGCGCGGCGTTCTGACTATATAATTTCGGATCTATTCACGCCCCGTCGCGGGTCGCGGGCCATGCGCCTGAGAAGGTCTTGCCGGCCGTGTCCTCGGCTTCCACGCGAAATTGCCTGGCGCCGTTCGGCGTGAAGGTGAAGCGGAAGTTCGGGTCCTCGGAGATCGATATGCCGGCGGCCATCGAGAAAACGAGATCCTGTCCCTGATAGACCGAGAGCTTGCTGATGTAGCGCGCCGGCGTATAGAGCCGGGTCACCTGATCCATCTGCAGCCCGGAATTGTTCGGGTGGCGGATCATGAGGAGCGCCTCGTTTGGCGCCTCGGGCGTGGGCGGCAGGATGCGGAACTTCATCTTGCCGAGCGTCGCCAGCGCCTCGTCCATGCTCTTGACCATGGGCGCCGAGCAGCCGCCTGACGCCTTGATGTAGCGCGTCGCCATATGCAGCGAGCCGTCGCTGAGCTCCGCGACCACGCGGGTGTTGGTGTAGGAATTGACCCGCACCCGGGTCGAGATGCGCGTGTCGCCCGCCTGCTCGCCGAGCGTGAACGCGGCCGCGAGCGGCACCGGATTCTCATCGATGACAAGCGTCAGCTTGACGACGCGGCGCGTGTCGCCTTCAGGCAATTTGGCCGAAAACGACATTGGCACAATCGCGGCGTCCTCGGCGCGCACGGGCGCCTCGAACGACACGAGGCTTTTGTCCTCCTGGATCGGCGCGTCGTTGAAAAAGATGTGCTTGAGTTCGGGCCAGGAATCAGGCTCATCGACGGCTTGAGCGTAAGCGCGTCCGCCTGTCGCACAACCAAGTGCGAGACCGGCCAGTGTTTGTCGTCTGTTGAGCATCCGCGCCATCGAAGCGCCTCCATCCCGAACCTGGGCCTCTATTGGTCCCATTCGAATTCCGAATAGGCCGCCGTCACGTTGCGCCGATTATAGTCGTCGAACAGCTTCCAGTCATCCCGCTCAGATTGCCCGGCCCATTTTTCCGCACCGTCTACGGGTTCGCCTTTGGCGATCGACGCCTTCACGTCCTTCGCGAGGCCCTCGAAATACGCCCGCTCGCTGTCGAGCGCCTGCGGCCAGGGCAAGCTGAGGGGCCCGTGGCCCGGAATGACGCGCAATGCGGGAACCTTCGCCAGCGCGTCGAGGTCTTGAAGCCAGCCCTTCACCGAGCCGTCTATGATCGGCAGATGCTTCACAAAGACGAGGTCGCCGGCGAACAGCGTCTTTGTCGTCGTGTCGAGAACGGTGAGATCGCAGTCCGTGTGCGCCGGGGGCCACGCCTGCAATTCCAGAGACCTTCCGCCGAGATCGAGCGTCATACGGTCGGCCACGAGCAAGGTTGGCGGAATGATCTTGACCTGGTCGACGAGCTTGTCGCCGATGATCCGGCGAAACGCCTTGAGGTAGAATGCGCCCCGCATCGCCAGGGCTCGCGGCATATTGTGGTGCCCGACAAAGGTCGCGCCGATCCCCTCAAAGGCGGCGTTGCCAAAGACGTGATCGGGATGCTCATGCGTGTTGATGACATAGAGGATGGGCTTGTCGGTCACGGACCGGATGGCGGCGAGCAGCCGCTTGCCCACCGGCACGCTGCCGCCGGTGTCGACGACCGCCACGCCCTTGTCGCCGACCACGAAGCCGATGTTGGCAATGTCGCCAAGATTCTCTTCGCTCATCAGGGCGATTTCGCCCGCATGGACGAACACGCCCGGCGCGACTTCCTGGACCGTCAGCGGAGAGAGCGTGTCGCCGCCGAGCGCGCTTGGCGCCGAGAAGGCGAGGGCGGCGATGAGGACGCCGAGAAACCAACGCATGTTCAAATTCGACATTTC
>DATCEJ010000308.1:0-3235 GCA_036510135.1 Roseiarcus sp.
GCGCTCGCGCCCTGGTCGACGGCCGCCTATCGCCGTCGCTCGACGATATTGCCGTTTTGGCCGAGCCGGCGCTTAAGCACCGTATGGCGCTCAGCTTCGCCGCCCGCGCCGAGGGGGAGACGATTTCGGCGGTGATTGGACGGCTTGTGGCCAAAACGATCCAATGATGCGGCGAGTTCTAAAATGACGCTCCCCGTCTCCGTCCGCCGCGACGCCTCGACGCTCTCTGCTCGTTTGCCTAGCTTGGTCATCGCCGCCCGCCGAGTGGCCCAGACGGTGCGCCACGGGGTTCACGGTCGGCGGCGAGCGGGCTCGGGCGAGACCTTCTGGCAGTTCCGGCCTTTTCTGTCCGGTGAGCCGTCGTCGCGAGTCGACTGGCGGCGCTCGGCGCGCGAAGAGCGCGCTTTTGTCCGCGAGCGCGAATGGGAAGCGGCGCACACGGTCTGGATCTGGTTCGACCGTTCACCGTCGATGCAGTTCGCGTCAAGTCTTTCGCGAGCGTCCAAGGTTGACCGCGCGGTTTTGCTGGCTTTGGCTTTCGCGGATCTTTGTGTGCGCGGGGGCGAGCGCGTAGGTCTGCTTGGCCTCACCCGACCGTTGGCGGCGCAAGACGTAGTCGAGCGTTTTGCCGAGGCGATTGCGACCGAAGAGCGACTCCGAGGGCCCTCCCAAGCTCCCTTGCCGCCCGCGCTCCCCGCGGCCTCACGCTCGATGGTTCTCCTGATCGGCGATTTTCTTTCGGATCCCGAAGATGCCGCACGCGCGGTCCGGGCAGTGAGCGCGGAGGGAGCGATCGGCGAACTGATGATGATCGTTGATCCAATCGAGGAGACCTATCCGTTCTCCGGCAACACAGAGTTTCTCCATCCTGCAGGTTCCCTGAGGATGCTTACGCCGAGGGCGCAGAAGTTGCGTGATGCCTATCTCGCGCGCCTTGCTGCCCATCGCGAAGCGATACGCGCGATTTGCGCCCGCTCAGGCTGGGGTATGAGCATCCATCGGACTGACGGGGCGCCAGCAGAGACACTGCTAGCGCTGCGCATGCGTCTCTCCCGGCCCGACTCCGGCGTGAACCTGCGGAGCGCTTAAGCGATGTTCGGTCTGCCGCTTGCTTTCGCCGCCCCCGCTGTTCTGGCGGCATTGGTCGGTCTCGTCGGGCTCTATTTCCTGTTGCGCGTGACACCACCAAGCCCGCGTCAAGCGATATTCCCACCGCTACGGCTTCTCATCGGGCTCGACCCGACCGAAACGACGCCCGCACGTATGCCTTGGTCGATCCTGGCGCTCAGGCTCGCGATCGGTGCGCTCATCATTCTGGCTATGGCTCAGCCATTGTGGAACAGCTTGGTGCCGCTATCTGGCTCGGGGCCGCTGCTGGTTCTGATCGATGATGGATTTGCCGCCGCGTCGGGTTGGGACAAGCGAATCGACTTCGCGCGGGAACGAGCCGCGTCGGCGGAACGGGCTGGTCGAATCGTCGCCTTAGGGGCCCTCTCAGAGGGCGGCAAGGACATTGCTCCGCTCGACGGATCTGGGCTCGACGGTCGATTGCGTTCGCTCGCTCCGGTTCCCTACGCACCGGAGCGGGCGGCTGCGTTGCCTGCGATCGAGCGCTTTCTCTCCAGCGAACCGCACGCCGACATCTTGTGGATTGCGGATGGCGTCGAACTCGGCGGGGCGAGCGCCTTTTCGACGAGGCTCGCATCGATCGCCCATTCGGTCGAGGTCGTGACTGACAGCAGGGGCGCGCTCGCGCTCGCTGGCGCTGACAACGAGGCGGGGGCCCTGACCACCGAGCTCACCCGATCGGACGCGCGAGGGCCCGCGACAGGGGTTGTGCGGGCTCTCGATGCTCAAGGACAGGAAGTTGGCCGCGCAACGTTCGACTTCGGAGCCGATTCGGAGGTCGACGCCCATTTCGATCTGCCGGTCGAGTTGCGCAATGATGTGACCCAAGTCGTCATCGACGGCGAACGCTCGGCGGGGGCGGCGTGGCTCATCGACGAACGCTCGCGCCGTCGTCGGGTCGCCATCGCATCCGGCGCAAGCGCGGACGTCGCTCAGCCTTTGCTTGCGCCCAGCTATTACCTCAAGCGGGCCTTGCAGCCATTCGCCGATATCAGCGAATGGCACGATACTTCCACCGATCCGATCGTGTCGCTGCTCGACCAAAAGCCCTCCGTGCTCGTCCTTGCCGATATGAGCGTCGCACCAGGTCCAGAACTCGAAGCAATAACTCAATTCCTCGCCAACGGCGGCGTACTGCTGCGCTTTGCGGGGACCCGTCTCGCTGCTGGCGAAGATACCTTGACGCCCACCGCTCTTCGTAGCGGAGGGCGTTTGCTGGGCGGCGCTTTGTCCTGGGAGACCCCAAAACATATCGCGCCGTTTGAGACGAGCAGTCCATTCTTCGGCCTTGCCGCTTCGGGCGAGGTGACGGTAACCCGTCAAGTGCTTGCCGAGCCGGACGCTGGACTCTCTGAGAAAACTTGGGCGCGTCTTGCGGACGGGACGCCGCTCGTGACCGCCGAGCGGCGCGGCAAGGGCTTAATAGTGCTGTTCCATGTGACCGCGGACACCACCTGGTCGAATCTTCCCTTATCGGGTCTGTTCGTCGATATGCTGCGCCGGATCGTGGCGGAAGCCGACGGGCCGGGTCACGGCACCGCGGGCAGTGTCAAAACCGCGGAGCATGGAATAGCGCGACCGCCCCTGCGCACCCTTAATGGTTTTGGCGTTCTCGGGCCGCCTCCGGCCCAAGCCGAACCGATCCACGATGACTTTTCAAGCGGGGGCGACATGCTGCATCCGCCGGGCTTCTACGGAGCACGTGATTCGTTGCGGGCAGTCAACGCCCTGACTCCGGGGGAGAAGCTAGTTGCTGCCAAGTATGCGCCGCTTGTGGTGCACGAAGGTGGGCTCGCACTCGCGCCGCCAGTCGATCTTCGTCGCTGGCTGCTGCCGGCGGCTCTCGTCGGGCTGATGATCGACGCCCTGGTTTCGATTTGGCTGATGGGCGGCGCCCCCTTGCGCCGCAACGGAGCGATTGCCGTCCTCGCGGTCGTCGGACTGCTTGGTTTCGGTGCCGTCCCACAACACGTCCGAGCTGCGGAATCGCCGCCGGTCTCCGAACGCGATATGGATGCAGCCCTGTCAACCCGGCTCGCCTCCGTCGCAACCGGCGACTCGTCGGTCGATGAGACCTCGAAGCTTGGTTTGACGGCGCTGACGCGGG
>DATCEJ010000309.1:0-13137 GCA_036510135.1 Roseiarcus sp.
GGTTGAGGTGACCGAAGCGACCCTCAAGCGCATCGCAAAGCTCGACGGCCACTATCGCGCCTACGCGACCGTGCTCGCGGAGCGGGCGCTGGCTCAAGCGAAAATGGCCGACGCCGAGATCGCGCGAGGCTCTGGCGCGGCCCTCTCCGTGGCGTGCCTATCGCCATCAAGGACCTTTGCTACACAATCTTTGCTCCGACTCAGATCGGCGCCACGATTTTCAAGAGCTTCGTTCCATCCTTCAACGCCACCGTTGTGGTCGATCGCCGCGCATCACCAAATTTTCGGCAACGGGCACCGGCTTAACCGGCGGGAGTTGCGAAGGGTTATCAACGGTCCAGGTAGCAGCCGATTGCCCAAGTCGTCCCATCAATCCGAATGATGGACCGAACGGAGTTTGCGATGGTGAGGATAGTGGTCAACACGTTCTGCGCCTTCTTTCGATCCTAGTCGGCAACCTGGTCAGCAACAATCTGGATATCACGATAATTCCTCGACAGCACCTATCCGAGCATTCTGGACGTCGACAAACACGTCTTCCTGCTGCGGTCCGACACGCCCGCCTATGTGCCGGGCGCCGTCTGGTATCTGAAGAACGTGCTGCACAAAGAGCGCATTGGTTTCATCGGCTCGGCCGCCGATCCCTATTCGGCCGGCATCGAGACCTGGGTCAAGAAGGCGGCCGAAGCTTACGACGTCAAGGTGGTGGCTGACGTTAATTATCCCCTGGGCACGACCGACTTCGCCCCGTTCATTCAATCGACGATGGCCGAAAAGCCGGACGCTATCTATCTCGGCGGCGTAACCCAGGAAGTGCTCCCGGTCGCCAAACAGCTCTATCAGGGGGGCGTGCGCGACCTGCCGGTCATCCACAATTCCGGGGCGACGCCGACCCAGGCCAAGCAGATCATCGGTGATCCTCTCTACAACGACGTGATGGCCAACAATTACGATTTCGCGGGCACTTTGCCGGAAACCTCAGAGAACCCGGCGACCAAACAATTCTACAAGGACTTTCTCGCTCGCTATCACGAATATCCCGACGATCTCACGATGTGGGCTTACGACACACCCTTCGTTCTTGTAGCCGCGATGCAGAAAGCCGGAAGCGTCACCGACCGCGAGAAAATCTACGCCGCGATGCTCGACATGCCCGTGCCGCCAGCAACGATCAGCGGCTGGATTCCCGCCGAGGGCGGCAAATTGTTCCACGGCCGCGACGCGCAGACGCTATCGGAAGGCATCGGTTGGTGCCCGGACAAAAAAACCATCGCGCCGGTGTTCCTCTATTTCATGGACGGCCTGAAAGTCACTCAGGAGAAAATCATCAGCGACGGCTGCAAGGATCGTTGAGTTTTGTTCCTGCAAGCGGTCGCCAACGGCATCGTCCTGGGCTCGCTGTTTGCGTTGTTGGGGGTCGGCCTCACGCTCACCTATGGCGTGATGGAAGTCCCCAATTTCGCCCAGGCCGGAGTCATTACGCTCGCCGCCTATACGATGCTGTGGTTCAACCAGACGGCCGCCTGGCCGTTCGGGCTCGCCGTTCTCGGTGGCCTGGCGGTGGGCGGAGTTCTGTCGGTCCTGACGGAGCGCCTGGCCTACCGTTTCGTGCGCACGCGGCCGCTCGCGGCACCGGTGGTGGCGCTGGGCATTTTGCTGGTGCTCGACAATATCGCCCTGGTGCTGTTTGGGGGCGATCACGTGTCTCTGTCGCCACCTTATGCCGGCGACGTCTTGCGTCTTGGGGCGGTGAGCGTGCCGGCGGTCGGCGTAGCGCTCATCATCACGACCGCCATCGCCCTGCTGGCGCTACATCTCTTCCTTCAGCGTACGCGCACCGGCCGTGCCATCCGTGCAGTGTCGCAGAACGCCGAAGCGGCGGCGACGCTCGGCATCCGGCTTGAACGGCAATATGTGATTTCGTTCTTCATTTCCGGCATTCTGGCGGGCTTAGCGGCCTTCGCCTATGGACCAATGTATGCGGTCTTTCCGTATATGGCCGATGCGATCCTCTTAAACGCCTTTGTCGTCGTCGTGCTCGGCGGCCTTGGCAATGTGGGCGGCGCGGCCGTCTGCGGATTATTCCTCGGCCTCCTCGAAAGCTTCGGGGCGGTCTACATTTCGGCAGCCTACCAAACTCTATTCGGCTTTGCGGTGCTTCTCCTGATGATCGTGCTGCGCCCGTCCGGCCTGTTCTCCAGCGGTGCTAGGCGCATCGCATGAGCGAGAGCCATGCTCCCGGCGCCGGCGCGCTCGATCTGGCCGCCGCCCCGTCGCTCCTGGGGGAAGAGGATCATAGCGCATTGTTGGGTCTGGTGCGATTGGCCGGCCGCGGCGACGCCGAGTGTTCGTCACTTTCAAATGCCGAGCGGAGGCTCGCCATGATCGCCGTGGCGCTGGCGACGCGTCCCCATCTCGTATTACTCGACGAGCCCGCAGTCGGCATGTCGCCTAACGAGACCGCGGCGCTTGCCGAGATTATTCGCCGAATCCGAGACGATCGCGGCGTGACGATTATCGTTGTCGAGCACAACATGCATTTCATGATGGGCATGGCGGAGCGGATCATGGCGATGCGCGCCGGGCGCAAACTGGCGGAAGGAACGCCCGCCGAAATACGCGCCAACGCCGATGTCGTCGCCGCGTATCTGGGAGGCTGACGATGGCACTCCTTGAAGTGACCGATCTTGCCGTATCTTTTGGCGGGGCCTTTGCACTGCACGGCGTTTCGCTGCAGGTGGAGCAAGGTGAGTCGGTGTCGGTGCTGGGCGCCAACGGCGCCGGCAAGTCGACCCTGCTGCGCGCGCTGATGGGCCGCGCGCCATGCGTGCGCGGGGCGGTGCGCTGGGAAGGCAAAGACGTCGCGAACGCGCCGACCGATGCGCTTGTCGCGCATGGGCTGGCGCTTTGCCCGGAGGGACGCCAGCTCTTTCCCGCCATGTCGGTCGAGGACAATCTGCTGCTGGGCGCCTATCTCGCGCCCGGCTACGAAGTGCGACGGCGACTCGACGACGTCTACGGGCGCTTTCCCCTGCTGTGCCAGCGCCGCCGCGACCTCGCAGGCGGCTTCAGCGGCGGCGAGCAGCAGTTGATCGCGATAGGCCGCGCGCTGATGTCGCAGCCAAGATTGCTTCTAATGGACGAACCCTCGAGCGGACTGTCGCCTATCGTCATCGGCCAGGTACGCGACCTCCTGTTGCAGGTGAGGGACGCCGGCATGGCGATTCTACTGGTCGAACAGAATGTTCGTCTCGCCATCGAAATGTCACAGCGCTGCTATGTGCTCAACCGCGGGCTCATCGAAGCGGCCGGCGTGACGGCCGAACTGGTGAAAGAGCCGGTCCTCGCCGACGCCTATCTCGGCGGCGTCAGCGAGGCGGTTCTGTCTTAGCGGGAAAGCCAACCATCAGAGGGCGGAAGATGAGATGAGCGACGAACAGATCATGAGAGGGGCGGAGCCGTTCCTTTTGCCCGGCAATGACATTGGCGTCTTGCTGTCGCACGGCTTCACCGGCACGACTCAGAGCATGCGATTTCTGGGCGAGGCGTTGAACCGTTTCGGCTATACGGTTAGCGCGCCGCGCCTCAAAGGTCATGGCGTGTCGCCGGCCGACATGGCCAAGAGCACCGCGGGCGATTGGATTGCCTCTCTGGAAGACGCGCTGCCTGAACTGCGCGCCCGATGCGGCAAGATTTTCATCGGCGGCCTGTCGATGGGCGGTGCGCTGACGCTCTACATGGCCGGCAAACATCCGGACGTCTTCACCGGCGCCTTTCCCATTAACGCGGTGATCCATGCCGATTCGCCCGAGCTTGCCGGGCTCGCCCTCGACCGCAAGTCGCCGGCGATGATCCCCGGTATCGGCTCCGACGTCAAAGATCCCGCAAGTTCAGAACTCGCCTATGCGGAAGTGCCGGTCGCCGCACTCAAAGAGCTGTTCGCGCTGATGGCGGTGACGCGCGAACTGCTGCCCCGCATTGTCTGTCCGACGCTGGTTCTGCAATCGCGCGATGATCATGTGGTACCCCCGGCGAACGGCAAAACCATCGCCCGCCTCATCGGCGCCAGCCGCGTCGAATTGGTCTGGCTCGACAATTCCTACCATGTCGCGACGATCGATCATGACAAAAATCGCATCGTCGCCGAGGTCCGGCGCTTCATCCAATCGACACTTTCGTCCTGAGCCGACGGGGCGGCGGCGCGCCTGCATCTGTCTTTGCATTGTTGCGCTTCCCGGGCATCCCGAAGAATTGCGCGCAACCTCGACATCCGGCATGGCCGCCCTGACGGAGCGGGTCTGCTTGGCGTCAGGGTTATAGATCGGCTGCGCCTCGTCCACGACGGCGAGCCGCCATCGGACGCGCACGTAACAGCCGCGCGGCGGGGCTGTAGCTCAGATGGGAGAGCACTGCAATCGCACCGCAGAGGTCAGGGGTTCGATTCCCCCGTCTCGGCCTTCGTGCATGAGGCCCATCGTTTGGTCGTAGCCATCGGAAATGGCTTTAATCCGAGTTTCGCTTTCGAGCGCGGCATAAGCGTAATTCAATAACAATTGACTCAACAATGAGTCGGCAGTGTACTCGGTCCGTCTCACGAAAACCAAGTTCCCGGTACTAGCGACGCGAACCCGCTGATCAAGTGGACGCGAATGGGAGGAAGGCATGAAAATGAATATGCAAGCGTTGCTAGCTGTATGCGCGCTGTCCGCCTCGGCGTTGGCCGGAGGCGTCGCCGCGGCCAAACCCTACAAAGTGTACCTGAGCATGAGTTACATCGGCAACGACTGGCAAGCCGAGGCTGCCAATATGGTCAAGGGGATGGCGGCTGCGTTGGGACCGGACAAACTGTCGCTCGAAGTGCAGGTTTCCGGGCCCAACGCGCAACGTCAGATCCAGCAAATCGACGCCATGGTTCAGGCCGGCGCCAACGCTATCGTTGTCTATCCGATCTCACCGACCGCCCTCAATCAGGCCGTCAAGAACGCCTGTGAGAAAGGCGTTGTCGTTGTCGCTTACGATTCGATCATCTCGGAACCTTGCGCGTACAACACGACCATCGACCAGGACGCAGCCGGCCGGAAGCCCGCAGAATGGCTGGTTAAGCAGCTGAACGGGAAAGGCAACGTCGTGCTGATTACCGGCGTGCCGGGAACGTCAGTCGATATTGCCCGCACCGCCGCCGCGAAGGACGTGTTCGCAAAGAATCCCGGCATCAAGATCATTGCAGAAGCCAACGGGATGTGGAGCCAGGCCGTCGCGCGATCCGAATTGTTGAAGATTCTCGCGACCCACACTTGGAAGGATATCGACGGTGTGTGGATGCAGGCTGGATGCTACACAACAGCCTCGTTGCAAGACGAAGCTGGCATTCCTGACAATGAAAAAAAGCCCTGCGCTGGCGAAGGGTCGAATGGCCATCGCATACAGATGCTGAAAATCGGGACGGAGGTGGACGGAGCGAACGGAACCTATCGCCCCATGGGCTATCGGAGCATCTCATACGCGTCTCCGCCCTATTCCGGCGCGCTCGCGTTGAAGCACGCGGTGGCAATACTCGATGGCAAAAAAGACTTGCCGCACCTGTTCACCTTACCCTTGCCTCTCTACACGAGTGACCAAGTCAAACTTTGCAAGGAGGGAACGTGGAAGGAGATGTCGGAAGGCTGCAACGTCTTCCAGCCGTCCATCATCGCCAATCCTGGTTGGTTCGCCTCGATCTACTCAGTGGACACGCCTGAGGTCGGGCTCAACGCGGCGCTCGTTGGCACTCCTGAGACCCCAACAAAATAACGCGACAAGCCGGTCGCCCCTCTGGCGGCCGGCGCTCTCGGGAGAGTGTGGCTGGAGAATGATATGGACGTGCGTCCGCCCGCTGCATCAGGCGCGCCGAATAGGCTGGTGATCAAGAACGTCGGGCTGATGCTAAGCGGCGACCTCGAAAAGCCGATTCTCGACGCGGACGCGATCGTCGCTGTCGACGGCCGCATCGCCGCAATCGGGCGCGCCTCGGACCTCGACCTCTCTGGCGCGACGACAACGATCGACGCGCTAGGTGTCGCGATCGCGCCCGGCCTGATCGACAGTCACGTCCATCCCGTCGCCGGCGATTGGACGCCTCGACAGAGCCAGCTCAACTGGATCGATTCCTGCCTGCATGGCGGCGTCACCACGATGGTGTCCGCGGGCGAAGTTCACACGCCCGGTCGGCCGCGCGACATCGTCGGACTTAAGGCGATGGCGATCACTGCGCAGCGCTGCTTTTCGAACTTTCGCGCCAGCGGCGTGAAGGTGCATGCGGGCGCGCCGGTGATCGAGCCGGGGATGGAGGAACATGATTTCGAGGAGCTTGCTGCCGCGGGCGTCCGCTTCCTCGGTGAGGTCGGGCTCGGCGGCGTCAAGGATGGACCGACCGCGCGCAAGATGGTCGCCTGGGCGCGCAAATACGGCATCAACAGCACCATCCATACCGGCGGTCCCTCCATCCCAGGCTCTGGGCTCATCGACAAGGACATCGTGCTCGAGGCGGACACCGACGTCATCGGCCATATCAACGGCGGCCACACGGCGCTGCCCGACGATCAGATCGTCTGCCTGTGCGAAGGCTGCAAACGCGGTCTCGAGCTCGTGCACAACGGCAACGAACGCGCGGCGCTCCTGACCTTGCGCACCGCGAAAGAGCTCGGCGAATTGAGCCGCGTCATCCTTGGCACCGACGCCCCAGCGGGTTCGGGCGTTCAGCCGCTCGGCATCCTGCGCATGGTCACATTGCTCGCTTCACTCGGCGACGTTCCCGCGGAGGTCGCCTTCTGCTTTGCGACTGGCAACACGGCTCGCATGCGGGCGCTCGACTGCGGGCTTATCGAGGTCGGGCGCGCCGCCGATTTCGTCTTCATGGATCGCGCTCAGCATTCGGCGGGCAAGACGCTGCTCGAGAGCGTGCGGCTTGGGGACCTGCCAGGCGTGGGCATGACGGTCATCGACGGAATCGTGCGCTCGCATCGCAGCCGTAACACGCCCCCCGCGGAGAAGGCGCCCGTGGTCGTCGCTTAGACGAGAGCGCTCGGGCCACGGGTGTGACCGGCTCCAGTGGGCAGGAAGGGGGCCCTACGGGGCGATCGCGCATTCAAGGGGTGCGCGCACTTAGCAGCATTTTTACCGGCGCCCCTTAATGTTTTCAGTGCGTTACGACCCCTTTTACTTCCGCCCTCAAAAATAGGGAGAGTCTGGCGAATTATTAACATCGTTGATATGTATATATATGCGGCGACGACCAGTACGGTTATCGTACGCGCATCAAGCCAGCCGCCGTAGCAAGGCGACCAACGTCGAACGCTGTTCCACGTCCAGCGGCCCAAGCGTTTCGTCTGTAATGCGCGCAGCGATCGGCGCGGCGCGATCGTAAAGGTCCAAGCCGGTCGGCGTCAGCGCGACGAGGATGCGGCGACCATCGCGCGGATCTGGACGGACCGCGGTGAAGCCGCGCGCTGTCAGGCGATCGATGACCCCCTTGATTGTCGCGGCGTCCATCGCGGTCAGGCGGCCGAGATGATTCTGCGAACAATCGCCGACTTCCCTCAATTTGGCGAGCGCGGCCCACTGGGTCGGCGTGAGGTCCTCGATCATCTGAGCGGCGAAAATCGCCGTATGGCGCTGCTGCGCCTGACGCAGCGCAAAGCCCACCTGTTCGTCGAGGACGTAGGGCTGCTCCCGATCGCGGCGGCCTTGAATGGCGGGGCTCCTCATTGGGGCATCGGGTACCACAGCCACGGCGGCGCTCAAACCGCGAGATGGGCGCGCACGTCGGGCCGGGCGTCGAATTCCGCCATCGTTCCGCCAAAACGGATGGCGCCTTTCTCGATGACATAGACGCGCTCGGCGACGAGGCGGGCGAAAGCGAGATTCTGTTCGCTGACGAAAAGGCTGAGGCCCTCGCGCTTCATTTCGCTGAGAGCCTCGATCATCTGCTCGACGATGCGGGGCGCAAGGCCTTCGGACGGTTCGTCGAGCAGCAAAAGCGAGGGATTGCCCATCAGCGTGCGCGCGATGGTGAGCATCTGCTGCTCCCCGCCCGACATGCGCGCGCCAGCGCGTCGTCGCAACTCGCGCAAGTTCGGAAAGATGGAGAAGAGCCGCTCTGGCGTCCAGGTGGGAGCGTTCGCGCGCGGCGGCTGCCGGCCGACCTGCAGATTTTCCTCGACGGTCAGATCGGAGAAGATGCGACGGTCCTCCGGCACATAGCCGAGCCCGCGCCGCACGATCTCGTAAGCCGGGCGCTTCGAAATGTCCTCGCCGTCGAAGACGATCGTGCCGCTGCGCCGAGCCATAAGCCCCAGGATGGCGCGGAACGTCGTCGACTTACCCGCGCCGTTGCGGCCAAGCAGCGCGACCGCCTCGCCGGGGGCGATCTCCAACGACACGTCGAACAGCACCTGCGCTCGGCCGTAGGCCGCGTCGAGGCCTGCGACCGCGAGCTTGGCCGTGTTCAACGATCGGCTCCATAGAGCGAGCCCGCCCCGAGATAGACCGCCTGAACCTCGGCGTTGGCGCGCACCGCCGCGGGCGCGCCCTCGGCGATCAACGTCCCGCGGTTGAGCACGAGGACCCGGTCGGCGTGACCGAACACGACGTCCATGTCGTGCTCGGTAAAGAGGACGCCGATTGTGCGTTCGCGGGCGATGCGAGCCGTGAGGCCCATCAGCGCGTGGCGCTCCCGGGGCGCCATGCCGGCGGCCGGCTCGTCCATCAGCAGCAATTTCGGATTGTTGGCGAGCGCGATGGCGAACTCGAGCCGCTTGAGGTCGCCGTAGGCGAGCTCGCCGCAGCTGCGTTGCGCCTGGTCGGCCATGCCGACGAGATCGAGCAGGCGCTCCGCTTCGGCAACGCGGTAGCGCGCCGCCCATCGGAGCGCCGGCCAGCGGCGTGGGTACCAGGAGAGCAGCGCCGTCTGCACATTCTCCGCGACCGTCATCGAGGCGAAGGTCGCGGCGACCTGGAACGTTCGCCCGACGCCGAGGCGCCATATGTCTCCGGGCGCGAGGCCGGCGGTGCTCTTCCCGAAGATCGTGACGCGGCCAGTGGTCGGGGCAAGCTGCCCGTCGATCATGGCGAAACAGGTGCTCTTGCCCGCGCCATTCGGTCCGATGAGCGCAAGGATCTCGCCCGCTTCGAGCGCGAAGCTCACATCGCGCACGGCCTGGAAGCCGGAATAGGATTTGCCGAGCGTCTCCGCGACCAGAATGCTCATGAGCTTTCGCCAAGGAGGCGAGACGCCGTCCGCGTGCTTCGCCAGGCTTCAAACTGGCCGACAAGGCCCTTCGGGAACAGGACGACGAGCAGGATGATGAGGGCGCCAAGGACGAGCTTCGAATAATCGGTGTGGCTGATCACCCAGATCGACAGCGACCGATAGAGCGCCGCGCCAACGACCCCGCCAGACACTGTGCCAACGCCGCCGAGCAGGACCATCACGAGCCCGTCGATCGACAGCGAAATCGAGATGTTGTCCGGAAACACGCTGCCCTTAAGAAAGGCATAGAGCGCCCCGGCCAGCGCCGCGAACGCGCCGGCAATGACGAAGCCCATCCATTGCACGCGCCAGCGCACGATGCCGATTGTCTCCGCGCGCAACGTCGAATCGCGCAATGCGCGCAGGGCATAGCCGAAGGGCGAGAAGGTGATCACGCGCAAGAGCCCGATGGCGCTCGCGCTTAAGCCGAGCGTCAGCCAATAAAAGCGCGCGGGCGAGGCCGCCCAGGCGCTCGGCCAGACGCCGATGATGCCGTTGTCGCCGCCCGTCACATCGGTCCATTGATAGGCGATCGACCAGGCGATCTGCGCGAAGGCAAGCGTCAGCATGGCGAAATAGACGCCGGAGAGGCGCACGCAGAACCAGCCGAAGACAAGCGCGCCAGCGAATCCAAGAAGCATTCCAGCGGGGATCGCTGTCTCCATGCCGAGCCCGAACGTTTTCAGCGCGATTGCCGCGCCGTAGGAACCGAGACCGAAATAGGCGGCGTGACCGAAGGAGGCGAGACCCCCGTCCGCGAGCAGAAAATGGAGGCTCGCCGCATAGAGCATGAAAATGAGCACTTCCGTCGCAACGCCAAGGAAATAATTGCCCGCGACGAGCGGCAGAAGCACCGCAACCGCCAAGGCGAGAACGACGAGCAGCCGGCCCTGCGCGGCGAATGGGCGCCAGCGGGAAAAGACCGCGCCGCCCGCGGTCCGTGCGGCCGCCTCCGCGCGCCCGAGCAGTCCCCAGGGTCGCACGATCAGCACGATCGCCATCACCAGGAAGACGAGGACGATCGAGATTTTCGGAAAGACGAGGATGCCAAAGGCGTTGAGCTCGGAGACGATGATCGCCGCGAGGAAGGTGCCCAGCACGCTGCCAAGACCCCCGATCACGACGACGACCAGCGCCTCGGTGATCACTTGCACGTCCATTGTGTGGCTGGCGGCCTCACGCGGCAGTTCAAGCGCGCCGCCCAACCCTGCGAGAAAGACGCCGAGCGCGAAGACACTGGTGAAGAGCCATTTCTGATTGACGCCGAGCGCCGCCACCATTTCGCGATCCAGAGTGGCAGCCCGCACCAGCACGCCCCAGGTCGTGCGGTGGAAGGTGAGCCAGATGAACGCGAGAACGAGCGGAGCAAGCGCGATCAGCAGCAGGTCGTAGGTCGGGAAAGGATGGCCGAAAAGGTCGATCGCGCCCTTGAAGCCGGGCGCGCGTGGTCCAAGCAGCTCGCCAGGACCCCAGATCAGCAACACGAGATCCTCGACGACGAGCGTGACGCCGAAGGTCGCGAGCAACTGAAACAGCACTGGCGCGTCATAGATGCGGCGCAGCAGCGACATTTCGATCAGCGTGCCGATCGCGGCGACGCAGAGCGCGGCGAGCACGATCGCGGCCCAGAAGCCAACGGCGCCGCTGAGCCGGTCGGTCAGCGTGTACCCGATATAGGCGCCCAGCATGTAGAAGCCGCCATGGGCGAAATTGACGACGCGGGTTACCCCGAAAATGATCGAGAGGCCGGAAGCGACGAGAAACAGCGAGCAAGCGCTCGCGAGCCCGGTGACGAATTGGACGAAGTAGAAGCTCAAGGTCGCGCGCTGCCGCTTTTAGAGGTCCGGCGGGCAGGGAAACGTCTTGTCCTCGGCCGGCGAGTCATCAGTTCTGCGGCCGCTGCGCCTTGACCTCTGCATCGGAGGGAAGATAACCGGCTCCATCATGATAGGTCACGTCGACCATCACGCCCTTGCCATCCTTGAGCGCGGTCTTGCCGACGAAGGCGCCGAGCGTCGACTGATGGTCGACGGCGCGGAAAGTGATCGGTCCAAACGGCGTGTCGACTTTGATGCCCTCGGCAGCGTCGACGAGCTTCTCGCTGTCGGTCGAATGGGCCTTGGCGAGGATCGCCGCGGCGCTTTTGAGCATCGCGTAGCCGACCACCGAGCCGAGCCTCGGATAGTCATTGTATTTGGCCTGATAAGCCTTGAGAAAGGCGGCGTGGTCGGGGATCGTAACGGCATTCCAGGGATAGCCGGTGACGATCCATCCCACCGGCGTCTCATCCTTGAGCGGGTCGAGATATTCCGGTTCGCCGGCGAGCAGGCTGACGACGGCGCGGTCCTTGAACAGACCGCGCGTCTCGCCCTCGCGCACAAGTTTGACGAGGTCCGCCCCGAAGGTGACGTTGAAGATCGCGTCCGGCTCGGTCTTGGCGATCGCTTCCGCCACCGCGCCGGCGTCGATCTTGCCCTGCGGCGGCCATTGCTCGCCGACCCACTGGATGTCGGGGCGCTTGGCGGTGAGCAGCTTCTTGAAGTCGGCGACTGCGGACTGGCCGTATTCGTAGTTTGGCGCGATCGTCGCCCACTTCTTCGCCGGCAGCTTGGCCGCCTCGTCGGCGAGCATCGCGGCTTGCTCGTAGGTGCCAGGCCGCAGGCGGAACGTATAGCGATTGCCCTTGGAGAGCGTGATCGCGTCGGTGAGCGGCTCGGCGGCAAGGAAGAGAATCTTCTTCTGCTTGGCGTAGTCGGACACCGCAAGACCGATGTTGGAGAAGAAGGTTCCCGCGAGCATCGCGACGCCGTCGTTCGCGACGAGCTCGTTCGCCGCGGTGACCGCATCCGCCGGCTTGCCGCCGTCGTCCTTGCTGATCACCTCGAGCTTCTTGCCGTCGACGCCGCCGGCCGCGTTGATTTCGTCGAGCGCGAGCTGCCAGCCTTTGCGATAGGGTTCGGTGAAGGAGGGGATCGCCGAGTAGGAGTTGATCTCGCCGATCTTGATCGTGTCGTCGGCTGCGGCGGGGCTGACGCCGGCGAATGCCGCGGCGAGGATGAGGCTTGTGAGGATCGCCGAAAACATTCTCATGTTCGTTGTCCCTGGTTGAAGGCCTAAATTCTCTTAACTGCCGCTCGCGGGTCTAGCGCAGTCCGTCGACCCCTTTGATCTCGTCCTTGGTCAGTCCGCCGACGCGCGGGTGCGGGCGGCCAGAGTCGGTGACGGCGACCGCCACCATGATCTCATTGGCGCGCGGAGCGTCGGCGATGCGCACCTCCATGCCGTCGAAATGGCTTCTCACGAAGGCGGCGTCTTTGTGACCGAGCGGCACATCGAGCGCGACCCCAGGGCCGCCCCGCTTTTTGGACGAGGGAATGAGGGCTGCGCCCGTGCCTAAAACTTTGCGCACTGGCGCGCCGAGTTTGGGATGCAGCAGCGCGGCGGCGTGTTCGAGTTCGCCGTTCTCGCCGACGGCGGCCGCCTTGCCGTAGCTTTCCGCGGTCGATCCCTCGATGCCGAGCGCCGCGACCGCGCGCGCGGCGAGAAGGGCGCCGAGCTCCTCTCCGACATCGATCAGCAGCGAGAGATCCTCGACATAGCGGCCTGCGAAAGGATTCTCGATTACCGCCACCGCGACGGCGCGCCGCGACGGCGGCTCAACAGCGCGATCCATCTCGATGCGCGTCTCCTCGACGACTGTCACGAGCTTACGAATCTTCGCCTTCATCTCAACCCATCCAATCCCTTGATCTGGGAGGCTTCGAGGCCGCCAGCGCGATTGTGCACGCGCGGGCCGGTGGTCATTGCAAGCGCGAGCAGTATCTCGTCGGCGCGCGGCGCGTCGGCGGCGC
>DATCEJ010000310.1:0-8328 GCA_036510135.1 Roseiarcus sp.
CGAAGGGCCGGATGAGGGAGCCGCCCTAAAGCGCGAAGGCTTCGCGCGCGAGAACCCTCACCCCCAAACCCTCTCCCTCCCGTAGGAGTAGGGGAGTGACGCCGCGCGATTGCTGGGAGCCGCGGCCTTCCCTTCTCCCTCCGGGAGAAGGTGGCCGCGCGAAGCGCGGCCGGATGAGGGAGCCGCGCTGAGCGCGAAGGCGCTTCACGCGCGCGAACCCTCACCCCCGACCCCTCTCCCGTAGGAGAGGGGAGGGACGCCGCGCGACCGCCCGAGCCACGTCGGCGTCAACTAATGGACGAGATCAAGCCGATCTACAGCCCCGCCGAGCGCTTCGCCGCCAGAACCGTATTCGCCATCAGCATGGCGATGGTCATCCGCCCGACCCCGCCGGGCACGGGCGTGATCGCGCCGGCGACCGCGGCGGCTTCCGCATAGGCGACGTCGCCGACGAGACGCGTCTTGGCTTTGCCGGATGTGTCGCGCTCGTCGGAGGCCACACGGTTGATGCCGACGTCGATCACGATCGCGCCAGGCTTGACCCAATTCTCCCGCACCATTTCCGGCTGACCGACGGCAGCGACGAGGATGTCGGCGCGGCGCGCGACGGAAGGCAGGTCGAGTGTGCGCGAATGGGCGATGGTGACCGTGCAATGGCGCGCTAAAAGCAGCTGCGCCATAGGCTTGCCGACGATGTTCGAGCGGCCGATGATCACCGCCTCCTGGCCGGGAAGAGTGGAGCCGAGTCGCTCGCAGGCCCGGTCGATGAGGATCATCGCGCCGGCGGGCGTGCAGGGAATGAGCGCGCGGCCCGTGTCGCCGATCGACAACAGGCCGACATTGATAGGGTGAAAGCCGTCGACATCCTTGGCAGGCGCAACGGCTTCCAGCACCCGCGCCGAATCGATGTGCCTGGGCAGCGGCAATTGCACGAGAATGCCATGCACGGCCGGATCGGCGTCGAGCGCCTGGACCAGCGTTAGCAACTCCGCTTCGCTCGTCGCGGCCGACAGATTGTGCTGGATCGAATGGAAGCCGCACGCCTTCGCCGCCCTGCCCTTGCCGGCGACATAGCTCTGGCTCGCCGGATTGTCGCCAACGAGAACGACCGCGAGACCCGGCGTCAGCCCATGCGCGATGAGCGCGCGCGCCTCTTCGGCGACGCGGACAAGCGTCTCGTCGGCGATCGCCGCGCCATCAAGCACGAAGGCGGATGCGTCGGTCATGGATCGTCCTTGGCGCGGGTTGGGCCCGTGAAGCCTTATTCCGGCCGGAAGACGAAGCGCGCTTCATGGCGCGCGCGCTCTCCCGGTTCGAGCACCCGCATGCCGGGCTTGTCGAACAAATCGCCCGTAAAACCGTCGGGATCGCTGTAGCCGGTCCAGGGTTCGAGACAGAGGAACGGCGCGCCCGGCCGCGTCCACAGCGCCGCGTGCTGAAAGCCCTCATATTCCATCGTGATCGAGGCCCCCGAGGCGTCGATAAAGGTCAGCGAGCGGCTCGCGCAATCGAGGAAGCAAAGCGCGTCGCGTTCGAACAAAGCATCGGACAGCGGCAGATTGCGGCCGCAGAGGGGGACCGGGCGTGTCGTCGAGCGGACAAGTCCGCCTGGCGCGAGTTCCGGAACCTCAGGCTGCTCAGCCTTTTCGAATTGGATCAGCGCGCCCTCGCGCCCCGCCGAGCCGAGCGGCCAGCGGAAACCCGGGTGCAACCCGCAAGCGTAAGGCGCGCGCCGGTCGCCAGGATTGGCGACTTCGATTGCGATCGCGAGCGCGTCGGCCCTCAGGCGGTATTCGAGCGCAAGCGCGAAGGCGAACGGATAGAGAGCGCGCGTGCTTGAATTGTCGCTGAGCGTCAGCCGAGCAAAATCGGGCGTTGATGTTTCGACGGCGAATGTCTCGAACCTCGCGAAGCCATGCAAGCTAAGCGGATAGCGGACTCCGTCCACCCGCTCCTCGCTGTCGCGCGTCCAGCCGACGACCGGGTAGAGAATCGGAGAGATGTCGCTCCAGAACGCCGGGTCGCTCGGCCAAAGCAAGTCCCGTCCGGCAATCCGCCAGCTTCGCGCCTCAGCGCCGCGAAGCACGATCGTCGCCTGCGCGTCGCCGTGATTGAGTGTGATTTCGGTCATATCGTAACGCCCTCGAAAGCCGCCGTGGCGATAAGGGCGTCCTTGATCCCGGACGCGCAAGCAACGATCGGATTGCCGCCGGTGAGACCATCGCCGCGCAAAAAATCGTTCACATAGCCGCCCGCCTCGGTGACCAGCAGGATCCCGGCGAGACAATCCCACGCATTGATATGGTGCTCGACGAAGCCGTCGCGCCGGCCGGCGGCGATATAAGCGAGCGCGAGCGCGCCGGAGCCGGTCCGTGATGGCGAGGCGCCGGTGGAAGCAACCCGCCGCAGGAGGTCGACGAACTGTTCGGGACCGGCGCGGGTGTTCCAGCCAACCTCGACCGAGGAACTGGCGAGTTCGCTCGCGTCCGACGCACGCATCAGCGCGCCATTGAGCCGAGCGCCGCCGCCGCGCCGCCCTGCGAACACTTCGTCGCGCATCGGATCATAAATGACGCCGACCTCGACCTTGCTGTCGGCGACACAGGCGATCGACACACAGTAATGCGGCACGCCGCGAGCGAAGTTCGCCGTGCCGTCGATCGGATCGACCACCCATACCGCGCCGCCCTCGCCTGCCGAGCGGCCCTTGCTCTCTTCGCCGATGAACCCGTCGCTTGGAAAAACCTTGAGAAGCCGCTCGGCGATGAGCGCCTCCGTCTCCCCATCCACTTCAGTCAGAAAGTCGTGCGGACCCTTGAAGCCGACCGTGAACGACTGGTCGAGGAAACGCCGCCGCGCCATCGCGCCGGCCTCGCGCGCAACCGCCTGCGCCGCGAGCAGCCGCATATCCATGAGCGTGGAAGCGCCGTCGGTCATCTTAATCCCCGTCAAAAGTGGCTAAAGGCGCCGCGGTCAAAGACGACCGGATTGCCGTCCGCGCCGATGAAATTCGGCGGGCGCCGACCCTCGACCGCTTCGCCGACGAACGTCAACGGCACGCCCGCAGCCGCGGCCGCCTCCTCGAAGGCGCGCGCGGAGTCGCGCGGCGCCGAGGCCAGAAGCTCATAGTCGTCCCCGCCGGTCGCCGCAACTTCGAACAGGTCGGGATCGGCTGCGATCGCCACGCGCGCCGCGGGCGACAGCGGCAGACGATAAATCGGCACGCGCGCGCTGAGCCCTGAGACGTCGAGCATCTTGGTGAGGTCGCCGACAAAGCCGTCCGACACATCCATGCCCCCGCTCGCGTGCGCGGCCATCGCGTCGATCAGCTTGAGACGCGGCTGCGGCGTCAGATAGCGCTCGAGCAGGAACGCCTTGTCGGCCTGCGGAATGTCGGGGCCGCGCCCCAGCCGTATCTTGAGGCCGATCGCGGCGTCGCCAATCGTGCCGCTGACATACAGGCGGTCGCCGGGCCTGACGCCTGTCCGTGTGGGCATCCGCCCTTGCGCAACCGCGCCGATCGCGGTCACGCTCAGCGTCAACGGCCCCGGCGTCGCGACGGTGTCGCCGCCAAGAAGAGGGCACTTGAAGTCCATGACGTCGGCGCCGAGACCCTCAGCAAAGGCGGCCAGCCATTCGTCACTCCAGTCGGAGGGCAGCGCGAGCGCCAGCAGAAATCCGAGCGGCCGAGCCGCCTTGGCGGCAAGATCGGAGAGATTGACCCGCAACGCCTTGCGGGCGATTGCCCCCGGCGGATCGTCGGCAAAGAAATGAACGCCCGCAACCAGCGCGTCGGTCGTCAGCACGAGGTCTTCGCCGGGCGGCGGGCGCATCAGCGCCGCGTCGTCGCGCAGACCCAAGCCGGCAGGCCCTGCCAGCGGCGCGAAATAGCGGGCGATGAGATCGGCTTCGCCGAGGCGGGGCGGCATGGAAAGGACGAATCCTGACGGGGGGCGCCGATGGGCGCTGACGCCGGCTTGTTAGCGCATTCGAACGCCGGCGTCGCGCAAAACGGACATAAGCGGGAAGTCGGCCTTGCGTCGATTCCGGCCGCCTTTTTCTCGACCTGTTGTTTCGGGTAAAAGCGGCCCCTTCCGCCTTTGACTTTCGTCTTGGGCCAATCGCGTTGAAGGTTGCCTCATGACTCTGGAAAGGGCGCGCGGGCTGATCTGCGCCGGCCTGTTTTGCGTGGCCGCCACGCTCGGCGGCGGCGTACGGGCGGCTGAGGTTTACGCAGGCTGCGCTCAGCCCGGCGCGACCGCGAAGGTCTGGTATGTCGATCCGGTCAACGGCAAGTCGCCCGCCGCTGGCGGGGATGGATCGCAGGCTGCGCCCTGGAACTCGTTGTCGGGTGTCATCTCGTTCAGATTGCCCACAGGCTACACACGCCCGCTGCTGTCGAGCGTCCCCTACTTTCATGTCGTCGACGGCAAGCGCGTTTACGTTGCGGACCAGCTCGGGAACCCGCCAGTCCACCCCGGCGACACGATCAAGCTGATGAGCGGCAATTACGGCGACATTGTCATCGGCGATTACTTGCAGAAGGTCGTCAACCCGAGTTTCGTCACAGTCGAGGCCGCGCCGGGCCAGGCGCCGGAGTTCTTGACCCTGTACATCCGCTCAACCAACAAATGGGTCTTCAAAGGCATCAAGGTGCAGAGCCTGTTCGGCACGAACAAGAGCAAGCTGGCGCTGGTGACAGTCACGGATCAGGGAGCGGCGCTCCCGACCTCCGACATCATCCTGGAGAACATGCAGGTCAACTCGGCTGATAGCACGGATGGATGGACTCAGCCGGAGTGGTTGGCGCGCGCCCGCGTGGTCGGCATTTCCGCCAAGGGCACCGATCACGGAGCCAACACAACCTGCGTTTCGGTGACGAAGTCTCACATCTCCAAGGTCATATTCGGCGCGGAAGTCATGGCGAACAATATGCTGTTCTCCGGCAACGAGATCGACCGATTCGGCGACGACGGAATCGACTACGTCGCGAGCAATATATTGATCGCAAAGAATTACGTTCACGACGACCTGGTGCTCGGCAACGGCGCGCATATGGACGGCATGCAAGGATATCCTGGCGGAGCCAGCAACGTCGTGATCGATAGCAACCGGGTCATCCGGCAGACCGATCCGAATCTGCCATTCCCCACCTATCTGCAAGGGATCGACGCCTTCGATGGAGATTGGACGAACCTTACGGTGACGAACAACGTCGTCGTCACCAGCGCCTGTTGGGGTATCTTCTTTTCGAGCGTGCATGGCGGCAAGATCATCAACAACACGGTTGTCGCGGACGGCTTGGTGCCCCAGCCCGGGAACTGCAAGCCGCTCGTGGTCGTTGGAGACAAGACCCATCAAGGCTCGCCATCCAGCGACGCGATCATCCGAAACAACATCGCCAACGGTCTCAACATTTATAACCTCGACCCCAACATGACGATGGATCACAACATCTGCCTTGGCATTAACGGGAGATGCCAGATCGTCACTTATGTGAATGGAAAGCTGGATTGGGCCACCATCAAGCCAGGCATGCACGGAGAGCACAACATCATCGACGGGCGTGGCGCCAGCGGCATGTTTGTCAATTTTGATCCCGGGAAACTCGTCTACGACCTCAGGCTGAGACCCGGGGCGCCGGCGATCGGCGCCGGCAATCCTGAAGGAGCGCCGTCCGTCGACATTACGGGAGCGCCGCGCGCGGGTCGGACCGACATTGGCGCCTACCAGCACGCCCCGCTGAACTAGCCCGGCGCCGCTAGCGGCTTGGCCGCGCATAGAGTTGCGCTCACCGGCTCGCGCCCGTAAAGGTCGCGCCCAGGCTGGCCGAAGGACCGAGTTTGACTGACGCGTTCGAACCGAAATCCGACTTCCTGCGCGTGATGCAGGAGCGCGGTTTCATCCATCAATGCTCGGATTTCGCCGGTCTGGACGAGAAGGCGCGCGCCGGATCGCTCGTCGCCTACATCGGCTTCGATTGCACCGCGCCGTCTTTGCACGTCGGCTCGCTCGTGCAGATCATGATGCTGCACTGGCTTCAGGAGACGAGCGGCAAACCCGTGGCGCTGATGGGCGGCGGCACGACCAGGGTCGGCGACCCGTCGGGGAAGGACGAAAGCCGCAAGCTGCTCAATGTGGAGACGATCGAGGCCAACAAGGCGGGGATCCGCAAGGCCTTCTCCCATTTCGTCCGTTTCGGCGACGGCAAGCACGACGCGATCATGCCGGACAACGCGGACTGGCTCGCCAAGCTCAACTACATCGATTTTCTCCGCGACGTCGGACGCCACTTCTCGGTCAACCGAATGCTGGCCATGGATTCGGTCAAGCTCAGGCTGACCCGGGAGCAGGAACTCTCCTTCCTCGAATTCAACTACATGTGCCTGCAGGCTTACGACTTCACCGAACTCTACAAGCGCTACGGGGTGACGCTGCAAATGGGCGGCTCCGATCAGTGGGGCAATATCGTGACCGGCGTCGATCTCGGCCGCCGCATGGGGCTTGAGCCGCTCTACGCCTTGACCTCGCCGCTCATCACCACGGCGTCCGGCGCGAAGATGGGCAAGACCGCCGCCGGCGCGGTCTGGCTCGATGAGACAATGCTCGCGCCTTACGACTACTGGCAGTTCTGGCGCAACGCGGATGATTCCGACGTCGGCCGGTTCCTCAGACTGTTCACGCTCATGCCGCTTGACGAAATCCGCCGGCTCGAAAGCCTGGCCGGAGCCGAGATCAACGAAGCGAAGAAGACGCTGGCCAGTGAGGCGACCGCTCTCCTGCACGGGCGCGCGGCGGCCGGAGCGGCCTCGGACACCGCGCGCAAGACCTTCGAAGAGCGCGAGCTTGCGGACAGCCTGCCGACGGTCGACGTGCCGGGTGCGGAGTTCGAAGCCGGGCTGGGCGCCCTCAGCGCCTTCGTGCGCGCGGGCCTCGTCGCCTCGACCGGCGAAGCGCGCCGCCAGATCCGCGGCGGCGGTTTGCGAGTCAACGACGCGACGCTTGGCGACGAGAAGGCGCTCATCACCCGCGAGGCGCTGAAAGCCGGCGGAATCGTGAAACTGTCGCTCGGCCGCAAGAAGCACGTTCTTCTGCGGGCGGTGTAGCCTAGCGCGCCGGCCGGCGCGTCGCCGTGTCCCCTGTCTCCGCCGGCGCAGGCGCGGCGCCCCGGGACGTCGTCCCGTCGATGGCGCCGAGAATCCGGCGCAAAATGCCAGGCGCGATCGCGGATAGCGGATTGACGGTCAGTGTCGGACTGCTCATCGAGCCATGCACACGATAGCTGAGCCCGAAAACGCCGTCATTGTTTCCGCCACTGAGCAGGAGGCCAACGAGCGGAATCTTCGTCAGCATCGTATTGACCGTGTAAGCGGGCACGAACGAGCCGCTGACGTCGATTTGGTTGTGTTCGAAATCGATCGCGCCCTGTGTCGTCAGTCCTATGCTTGGATTGTAGATGACGCCGTCCTGAATCGTGAGCTTGCCAGGGGTGCGCTCAAAGGACGCCGTCATCTTCTCAAAGCGAACGCGCGCCGCGTCGACTGGGGCGGCTCCCCCTTCCGATGCACGCTGCGGCGCGGCGCTGACGAGCTGGCGAAACGCGGGTTCGTCGCGCAGGACGAAGTCGGTCAGCGTCGCCTCGCCGGCGCTCGCTTCGCCACGAGGGCGAAGAAGCAGTTTGAGGTCGCCGCCTTCGAGATGCGAATAGAGATTGGCGAAACGGAGAAGCGCGCCGGCGTCGGACGTCGAGATCCGCGTTTCCCCGCCGCTTCCGGTCGCCGTCACCGCGCCGCCGCCGATTCTTCCGCGTAGGTTTCCTAGTCGCGTTTCGCCGCCGCGCCGGGACGCGGTGAGCTCCATATTCGTGATCGCCTGCTTGTTGGAGCCCATGACGCTCGCGATCTTGGCCTCGAGGTCGAAGTCCTTCGCCGCGGTTTGTCCGGACGAGGTCCCCTCCAAGATCGATTTGACGAAGGCGCGGGCGTCGAGCGAAGCGCCACGCACGGAAGCCTTGAGCGAAGCGGGACCATTGACGACGTCGACTTTGAAATCGTCACCGGCCGCGATGCGCGCCTGAGTGATCGTGGCGCTCTCCACGGCGCCGGCGGGGTCCATTTGAGCCGATCCCCGGAACATCGGTCCGCCGAGTTCGATATCGAGGTTGCTGAGCGAAGCGCCGTGCGGCGTAGGCTTGACGAGGAACGTCGCCTTGCCTGGCTTTCCAGCCGGCTTCGAGAGCCCCGGGACGGGATTGTCGACGCCTGCCGGCGTGAGGTCGATTTCGACCTCCGCATTGGCGCGGGTCAGGGGCGCCTTGAGCTTGATCGG
>DATCEJ010000311.1:0-3023 GCA_036510135.1 Roseiarcus sp.
CGCGGCCCAAAACCGCCCGGCACAAGGATGCCGTGAACGCCCTCCAGATGGGGCGCAGGATCGGCGCTTTCGAATATCTCGCTCTCGATCCAGTCGAGCTTGACACGAACCTTGTTGGCCATGCCGCCATGATTCAGGGCCTCGATCAGCGACTTGTAGGCGTCCTTGAGCCCCGTGTACTTGCCGACCACGGCAATCGACACCTCGCCCTCAGGGTTATGATAAGCCTTGGAGACGCGGTCCCAGCGGCTCATGTTGGGCTTGGGCGCGGGCTCGATACCGAAGGCCGCCAGCACTTCGCGATCGAGGCCGGCGGCGTGATAGAGCGCCGGCACGTCGTAGATCGACGGGGCGTCGCGCGCCTCGATCACCGCGCTCTCGCGCACATTGCAAAAGAGGCCGAGCTTGCGCCGCTCATCGCGCGGAATCTCGCGATCGCATCGGCACAGCAGAATGTGCGGCTGGACGCCAATCGAGCGCAATTCCTTGACGGAGTGCTGGGTCGGCTTGGTCTTGAGCTCGCCTGCGGTTGGGATGAAAGGCAGGAGCGTCAGGTGGATGAAGACCACGTGGCCGCGCGGCAAATCGTTGCCGAGCTGGCGGATCGCCTCGAAGAAAGGCAGACCCTCGATATCGCCGACGGTGCCGCCAATTTCCACCAGCACGAAGTCGACGCCCTCGTTGCCGTCGAGGACGAAGTCCTTGATCGCGTTGGTGACGTGGGGAATCACCTGCACCGTGGCGCCGAGATAGTCGCCGCGCCGCTCCTTGGCGATCAGCTCCTGATAGATGCGCCCGGCGGTGATGTTGTCCTGCTTGTTGGCGCTGCGGCCGGTGAAGCGCTCGTAATGGCCAAGGTCAAGGTCGGTCTCGGCGCCGTCGTCGGTGACGAACACTTCGCCATGCTGGGTCGGGCTCATCGTGCCCGGATCGACATTGAGATAGGGATCGAGCTTGCGCAGGCGGACGGTATAGCCGCGCGCCTGGAGAAGCGCCCCCAAAGCCGCTGAAGCCAAACCCTTGCCAAGCGAGGAAACCACGCCGCCGGTGATGAAGATATACCGCGCCATGGGACTTTGCTCCTAAAGGATCCCAACCGATTCTGCGAGGAGAATCTCCCTGTACCCCGACGGCTTGACGGCGCTCGCGAATTCAAGCGAGATTCCAATGCGTTCCGAGCCTTGCGGGACAGCGAGTGATGAGGGGGCGGCAATGCCGGGGAGCGAATTCGACTTTCGCGCCGATGACGGCCAAACCCTCCTGGGGCGGCGTTGGCTGCCGGAAGGTCCTCCGCGCGCAATCGTGCAGATCGCCCACGGCCTCGCCGAGCACAGCGCCCGCTACGCCCGTCTCGCCGCTGCGCTCAACGCTGTGGGCTACGCGGCTTATGCCAACGACCATCGCGGCCATGGGCCCAAGGCGGCCGCCGCCGATCTCGGCCATTTCGCCGACGAGGGCGGATGGGACAAGGTCGTTGGCGACCTCTGGACCTTCAACCGGCTCATCGCCGCCGAGCGGCCGGGGACGCCAATCGTTTTCCTCGGCCATTCGCTGGGCTCGTTCCTCGGGCGCTCCTTCATCGCCAGGCATTCGGACGCGCTCGCCGGCGCCGCGCTCTCCGGATCGAACGGCAAGCCGCCGGCGATCGCGACCTTGGGGCGCCTGATCGCCCGCGAGGAGCGCCTGCGCCTCGGCAAGCGCGGCAAGAGCGACCCTATCTTTCAGATGTGGTTCGGCGAATTCAACAAGCGATTCAAGCCCGCGCGCACCCCCTCCGACTGGCTCTCGCGCGACGAGAAGGAGGTCGACGCCTTCGTCGCCGATCCGCTGTGCGGCTTCCCGTTCACGACCCAGCTCGCGATCGACGTGCTCGACGCACTCCCGCGCGTCACGAGCCGAAAGAGCCTCGCGGCGATCCGGAAGGCGCTGCCGGTCTATGTCTTCTCCGGCGAGCGCGATCCGGTCGGGGCCAACATCCAAGGCCTCATCCAGGACCTGAAGGCGTCCGGCTTCACCCGGCTCACGACCCGCCTCTATCCAGGCGCCCGGCACGAGACGCTGAACGAGACCAACCGCGACGAGGTGACGCGCGACTTCATCGCCTGGCTCGACGGGATCGAGGTTTCGAATAAAGGTCGATAGCGCCAAAAAAAATGCTGGTGAGCGCTTGTAACGTACTGGTGTTTATTTCTTCGACGTCCAAGCTGTCATCGCTAGGGGAATGACCGAAGATGCGCAGTGGCAGTCCTTTCCGGAAAGGATCACGAACGGTTCCAAGCGGCTTTTTCGGTCCCTTGGAACTTTGCGTGTCTGGTCAGCCGATCGCTCGCCAGCTCAGCCCAGGGTTAGCGCCTACCACTCCACCGCCGACTAGGTTGGTCCCGTTCATTTCCCAGATCGCGGGCTGACCGTTCGCGTTCTGCCACAAAATGTCGGAATGGCCGTCGCCGTTGAAGTCGCCGGTGCCAGTCTCCGTCCAACTCGTCCCAGGATTGAGGCCCACCAGTCCACCGCCGATTATGTTCGTCCCGTTTAATTCCCAAATTGCGACCGACCCGTTTGCGTTCTGCCACAGGATGTCGGAATGGCCGTCGTCGTTGAAATCACCCGTGCCCGTCGCTTTCCAGCCCGGCCCTGGGTTGGAACCCACCACTCCGCCGCCAATTATGTTCGTCCCGTTCAATTCCCAAATTGCCACTAGACCGTTTGTGTTCTGCCATAGGAGGTCGGAGTGGCCGTCGTCGTTGAAGTCGCCGGTTGCGATCGCCTTCCAACTCGGCCCGGGATTGACGCCCACGGTCCCGCCACCAATTATGTTCGTCCCGTCCAATTCCCAAATTGCGGGCTGACCGTTTGTGTTCTGCCACAGGATGTCGGAGTGGCCATCGTCGTTGAAGTCGCCCGTTCCGATCGCTTTCCAACTCGGCCCGGGATTGACGCCCACAGTCCCGCCACCAATTATGTTCGTCCCGTCCAATTCCCAAATTGCGGGCTGACCGTTTGTGTTCTGCCACAGGATATCG
>DATCEJ010000312.1:0-6541 GCA_036510135.1 Roseiarcus sp.
GCCGCCGCATCTCGCCGATCTCGGCTAGGCCAAAGCCATTTCCCGGCGCCCTGCCGTTCCCAGGCGATAGCTGGGGATCGCGAGCGGCGGCAGCGACGGAGCGCTGCGCGTCGGCGTGAGGCCGCGTGTGAGCTTGCGCCCACTTGGGCCGAGCGGCGCGGGTCGAGCCCTTCCCGCGCACGGAGGCGCCCCCGCCGCCGTTGAGTTTGATCCCGATCCGGCTCGCCTTGCCGATGACGGCGTTTCGGGATCCGACGCCCAGCGCCGCCGAGATGTGGCTTGCGCTCTTTCCTTCATGAGCAAGTTTCTTCAGGTCCTCGACGGCCTCGGCGGTCCACAGCATTTGCACGGCTCCAATCGCTGTCGCTGCGGCGTTCCACCGCGCGGAATGGTCTAAGAGTGGATATTCTTGTCCCTTGCGGAAGCAGAGACGCTGCAGCCTCCGCAGCCCACCAGTTTTGGAACAATTTCCAATTTCTTCAGCATCTTAAAAAAACGAATCAGGCTGCAATCGCCTATTTGGAATTGTCCGACTCTGGGCAAAAATACGGTATAGTGACCGCGCCGTGCAGAATACGGGGATGGTGTTTCCGTATTGGCGGGAGATCGTGATGCTCGAGCGGACGAGATCGTCGGGAACGCCGCCGTATACGTCGTACCGAACGTTCAAGACGTTCATCGAGGATCTTCACGAGCACGGCGTCCCGTCGCGCATCGATCGCAGCGTGCTGACGCGCTTTTCAGGAATCGTGGGCACTCAGCTCATGCACGCGCTTCGGTTCCTCGGTCTTATCGAGGACGATGGACGCCCGACCGAACGCCTCAAGGGGCTGGTCAAAGCGCACGGGACTGGGAGTTGGTCCGGAAGGCTGTTGGAACTGCTCGGACATGAGTACGCGCCGATGTTCGCAATCGACCTCGGGACCGCGACCCCATCCCACTTCCACGAAGCCTTCAGGAAGGCGTTTCCGGCCGCGGACGCGGTCGTCCAGAAGTGCGTGACGTTCTTTCTTTATGCCGCGAACGATGCGGGCGTGAAAATAAGCGGCCGGGTTCTCAAGGGCCGGAAGCCGCGGTCTCTGACGCCGCGCAGGAAGCCCGCGAAGGCAGCGTTTGCGCATTCACCGATAAGGGAGTTCGAGGCGGCGGCGCCTTCGCCGCCTCAAGCGCCCCTGCCCCCCATCGAAGGCAGGAAGCCGTCAGAAATGCTTCTCACGCACCTCGATCCAAACGAGATGGACGACGGACAGCAAGCCGCGGTCTGGACCCTGTTGAAGTACTTCAAGGCGAGGGGGCTGTGAGACCCTCTTAGGCCCCCTCATCGAGGATTTTGCGAATTTTTCCCGCCAGCTCCTCGATGCTGAAAGGCTTGGTCAGGAGATTGGTGCCAGGATCGAGCATTCCGTTATGCACGATGGCGTTGCGCGTATAGCCCGTCGTGTAGAGCACCTTGAGGTTTGGCCGTTTTCCGCGCGCGCGATCGGCCAGTTGTCGCCCCGACATGTCCGGCATGACGACGTCGGTAAACAAGAGGGTGACCTGCTGGCCCTCGTCGAGCATTTGCAGCGCCTGGCGTGGACCAGAGGCCTCGACAACGCCGTAACCAAGCTCGCGCAAGGCTTCGACAGACAAGGCGCGCACACGGTCCTCGTCCTCGACAACGAGAATGATTTCGCTACGCAGTCCGCGGTGGACGGTGGCGAGCCGCTTCGCCTGCTCCGTCGCCGCGGCTTCGCCGTAGAGACGCGGCAGATACACCTTCACCGACGTTCCCACCCCCGGCTCAGAATAGATTTTTACGTGGCCGCCGGACTGGCGAACGAAGCCATACACCTGGCTGAGACCAAGACCCGTCCCCTTTCCGGCGCCCTTGGTCGTGAAGAAGGGGTCAAAGGCCTTTGCGATCACCTCCGGCGCCATGCCTGAGCCCGTATCGGCAACGGCAATGAGCACGTACTGCCCGGCCTCGATCGCAAATCCTTCAGCGTAAGCGTCATCCACAAAAGCGTTCAGGGTCTCGATGGTGAGCCTGCCCCCGCCCGGCATTGCATCACGCGCGTTGACCGCAAGGTTGAGGATCGCGTTTTCAAGTTGCGCCGGATCCGCCTTGACCTGCCATAAGTCCGCGGCCAGCACAGTCTCGACCTTGACGTGCTCGCCAAGCGTCCGGTCAAGCAGCTCGCTCATGCCGGCGACCAGCTTGTTGACGATCAGCGGCTCAGGAGAAAGGGGTTGCTGACGGGAAAACGCGAGAAGCCGTTGCGTAAGCGTCGCCGCGCGCTGGGCGCCATCGATGGCGCCTTCGACGAACCGCTCGACGTCGGTCTCGCCGCGCGCCAGCTTGCGTTGCAGGAGGTTGAGACCGCCCAGGATGACCGCGAGCATATTGTTGAAGTCGTGCGCGATGCCGCCCGTGAGCTGGCCGACCGCCTCCATCTTCTGAACCTGGCGGAGCTGCTCCTCGACCTTGGAGCGGGCGGAGACTTCGTCGTGAACCCGCTGCTCGAGCGTATTGTTCAAAACCCGGAGGGCTTCTTCGGCGCGGCGACGCTCCGCGACCTCGGCGCGGATCGCCTTCTCCGTCTCGTGCTGCTCGGTGACATCGTGACCCTGGATAAAGATGCCGGTCGTAGCGCCGTCGCCCGCGACGATCGGCTGGTAGATGAAATCGAGAGTGCGCTCGGTGAGGCCGCCCTCCGGACCGTGTTGCAGATTAACCGCCACGCCGCGCCCGATATGGGGCTCGCCCGAAGCATAAACCCGATCGAGCAACCCGACGAAGCCCTGCTCGATCACCTCCGGAAGGGCTTCCGCAACTGTCCGTCCGACGACGTCGCGGCCGGCAACCAACGTCCGATAGGCCTCATTCGCCATGGTGAAGCGATGCTCGCGTCCGCTCAGCATCGCAATGAATCCGGGCGCCTGCTCGAACATGAGCTTCAAGCTTTTGCGTTCGGCGTCGAGCTCGCGCTCGATCCGCACCTTGTCGGTGATTTCGATGACGATGGCCATGACGCCGGCAGGTCTGCCGTCGTCGCCCAGGAGCGGGGAATAGTCGAGGTTGAGCCAGACTTGCTCCGCTTTGCCGCCATGCCGGTAGAGGGTCAGCGGAAAATCCCGGTAGGCCAGCGTCTCGCCGGCGAGACCCGCCTTCATGATGTTGTCGTTGAAGTCGGCGACCTCAGGCCAACCCTCCCTGACCTTGGAGCCGAACAGATTGGGGTGACGGCCGCCCGCGAACGCGGAATAGCCGTCGTTGTAGATCATGATCCCGTCCTCGCCCCACAAGGTCACGATCGGGACCGGCGAGCGCAGGATGAGCGCGATCGTGCTTTTAAGGCTCGCGGGCCAGCTCTCGATCGGACCAAGCGGGGTCGCCGCCCAGTCGAAACCCGCGATGATCTCGGCTGCTTCCCCTCCACCACTCAAAAACGGGTCGCGAGCCGGGGTAATCATGTTCAAATTGGCACTCCGACCTCTTGGGGTTCGACCGGACATATTGCCGATTCAACGCCGCGAACATGACGCGCGAAGCCTGAGCTTAATCGTGAACGGGCCGCTTCTGTAGTCATCTCCAGGAAAATTCGTCCGATTTCCCCCCAGCCAGCAGCCGCCCGAGGCACGGCCAGGTCTTTGCGTCAGCCCGCAGCCCGGGACTGGCGCGCACGGATGATGGCCGCGTTGAGCTCGCCGCCGAACACGAACAAGAGCGCCACCCAATAGAGATAGACCAGCGCGATCATCACCGAAGCGAGGCCCGCGTAGGTCGAAATGTAGTTGCGCAAATACTCGCTCAAATAGGCGCCGAACGCCTCGCCGAAAGCGATGCTGGCGATGAACGTCATCATGACCCCCGGCAGGATGTCGCGAAATCCGACCCGGTGCGCGGGCAGGATGAGATGCGCAAGAAGTAGCGAGCTCGCCAGCATCAAGGCCGCAATGCCGATGCGCAGAACCGTGAGAAGCCCGCGCGCCTGCGCCACCGCAGGAAAGAAAGCGCCGAGCGCATCCAGGATCAGCGGCCCAAGAACGACGAGGAAAGCCAGCGCCAATAAGGCGATCGACCCGATGAGCACCAGCCCCAGCGACTGAAGCCTCAACATCCACCAGGGTCTCGGCTCGATGAGGCCATAGGCGCGATTGAGCCCGACCCGAAGCGCCTCGATGGCGCTCGAAGCGAAATAAAACGAGAACACCGCGCCGAAGGTGAGCAGGCCGCCGCTGCGCGGGGTCGTCAGGACCCGCTCGACCTCCTCGGAGATCGGGCGGGCCACAACCTCCGGCCATTCGGCGAAAACGAGCTTGGCCGCCTCATGCGCCAGATCGCTGGAGCCGAAGAATCCTGCGACCGCGGCCACGAAAATGAGGAAAGGGAACAACGAGGTCAGGAGCGTCAGGCCGATGTAGCTGGCGATCGCCCAGCCGTCATCCGCGGCGAATTTCTCCGCCGCCTGCCAGATGATTTTCAGGCGTGCGCTCACCCTCGCTCGACCCTCCCCGCATCAGCGGCCATTTTGGCCCGATGCGGCGGCGAACGCTACCCGCGCGCGGCCGAATTCATGGCCCCTGGCGCCCCGTGAGCCATTGCAACGGCGGATACGGCGACGCATGCTGCGGCGCAGCAACGGCGCCCTTGGAAGGAGCCCCGCCTGTTGACGCTCGACGACCTTGCCGCCCGAGCCCACTTCGCCGCCGAGCGCCTCATGGATTGCGCGCTCGACGCGATGCGCGAGCGGGTGAGCGAAAACGGCAAGCTGAGCGCGGGCAGAATCGAAACTGAACAGCATGCCGTCCATGGGCTGGCCTGGCTTGCGACCTATGTCGAAGCGATCAAGGAAATGGCGGCCTACGCCAACCGTATGCAGGAGGACAGCCGATTCGGCGAGACCGAACAGCTCATGACGCGCATTGGGCTTGGAGACTATCTCGATCAGATCTTTAGCGCCATCCCGATGAATCAGAGCGAATTCGTGCGCCCCGCCGATTTCGGCCTCGCTCCCGGGCAGATTGCGCAATTTCGCAACGAGGCCGTCGAGGCGCTGATTGTCTCCGGCAACACGCGCGAACACCGCGCCGCCCTGGCCGCATTGATCGAGGACGCGCCGGAAGGCCTGATCGGCGACCCCGGCCTCGACGAGACCTTCGAGGCGATCCGCGGCGAGATGCGCCGCTTCGCCGATTCCGAGGTCGTCCCCCACGCCCAAAGCTGGCATCGCGCCAATTCCTATATCCCGCTCGAAATCATCGAGGGCTTAAGCGCCATGGGCGTCTTCGGCCTCACCGTCCCCGAGGCCTATGGCGGCATGGGGCTCGGCAAGGTCGCCATGTGCGTCGTCTCGGAGGAATTGTCGCGCGGCTATATCGGCGTCGGCTCGCTCGGCACCCGATCCGAGATCGCCGCCGAACTCATCCTTGTCGGCGGCACGGAGGCGCAGAAGCAAAAGTACCTGCCCAGAATCGCGAGCGGCGCGATCCTGCCGACCGCCGTCTTCACCGAGCCCAGCACCGGCTCCGACCTCGCGAGCTTGCGCACCCGCGCGACCCGGGACGGCGACGAGTATGTCGTCAGCGGGGCGAAAACCTGGATCACCCATCCCGTTCGCGCCGACCTGATGACGCTCCTCGTCCGCACCAATCCCGACGAGCGCGGCTACAGAGGCCTGTCCATGTTTCTGGCCGAGAAGCCGCGCGGCAGCGACGCCGACCCGTTCCCCGCCGAAGGCATGTCGGGCGGCGAAATCGAAGTGCTCGGCTATCGCGGCATGAAGGAATACGAGATCGCCTTTGACGGCTTCCGCGTTCCCGCCGACGCGCTGCTCGGGGGGGTGGAAGGCCAGGGCTTCAAACAACTGATGGAGACCTTCGAATCGGCCCGCATCCAGACGGCGGCGCGGGCGGTCGGCGTCGCCCAATGCGCCTTCGAGCTTGGGCTCCGCTACGCCAGGGAGCGGATCCAGTTCGGCAAGGCGATCATCCATTTTCCCCGGGTCGCCGACAAGCTCGTGATGATGGCGGTCGAGATCCACATCGCCCGCCAGATTGCGTATTTCGCCGGCCGCGCCAAGGACGAAGGCCGCCGCTGCGACCTCGAGGCGGGCATGGCGAAGCTCATCGCCGCGCGGGTCGCCTGGGCCGCCGCGGACAACGCGCTGCAGATCCACGGCGGCAACGGATTCGCCCTCGAATATCCGATCTCACGCGTCCTCTGCGACGCGCGCATTCTCAACATTTTTGAGGGCGCCGCCGAGATTCAGGCCCAGGTGATCGCGCGCCGGCTGCTGGAGGGCGGAAATTAGCGGCCCTCAGGGAGAGGATGCGCCAGGACTGGCGCGCTGAGCCTAGCGGTAATTTTACCGGCGCCTGCTAATGTTTTCAGTCTGTTACCACCCCGTTTAGTTCCGCCCTGCCTAGCTGCGGTCTTTGCCTCCACTTTCCGTCAACCTTTGTCCGCGTTTTCTTCACGCCGGAGCTGGGCTTCATTATATAACATGATGCATTAGTATTTCAGTGGAAAAACCTGACGGTGGCGCGATTGCGGCTT
>DATCEJ010000313.1:0-4319 GCA_036510135.1 Roseiarcus sp.
CGCTCCCGTGACGAACCCGAGGACGGCTGAGGCGGCGACGCCGACCGCGATCGCCGAGACGGGCTCCAAACCCCACACTTTGGCGGCGTGAGCGCAGACGTAACTCGCGAGCCCGAAAAACATCGCGTGCCCAAGCGACAGAAGGTTCGCGTAGCCGATCAAGAGGTTGAACGCGCAGGCGAATAGCGCGAAGCACATCGCCTGCATGACGAAGAACGGATAGGCGAAGAAAGGCGCGATCGCGATCAGGGCGACCATAATCGCGAAGGCAATGGCGCTCACGCGGCGATACTGACCCGTCGTCATATCCGCCGCGGCTACGGAAGCTTCGAGATCCATATCAGGCCGCCCGCCCAAACAAACCTGTCGGCCGGACTAGAAGGACGATCGCCATGATGACGAACACCACCGTGTTCGACGCCTCCGGGTAAAACACTTTCGTCAACCCCTCGACGACGCCAAGCACGAAGCCGGTCACAATCGAACCGAGGATCGACCCCATGCCGCCAATCACCACGACTGCGAAAACGACGACGAGGATGTCGGCGCCCATGCCCGGGCGAACCTGATTGATCGGCGCGGCAAGCACGCCGGCGAACGCCGCAAGCGCGACGCCGAAGCCATAAGTGAGCGTGACCATGCGCGGCACATTAATGCCGAAGGCGCGCACCATGGTCGGGTTTTCGGTCGCCGCGCGCAAATAGGCGCCGAGCTTAGTCCTTTCGATGATGAGCCAGGTCGCGAAGCACACCACGACGGAGGCTACGATCACCCAGCCGCGATAGACGGGAAGGAACATGAAGCCGAGATTGTAAGCGCCGGTCAGCTGTTTTGGGATTGCGTAGGGCATGCCCGACGCGCCGTAAAAATTCTGAAACAATCCCTGAATGATGAGCGCGAGGCCAAAGGTGAGGAGCAGGCTGTAGAGCGGATCGAAGCCGGCGAGCCGCTTGAGAAACAGGCGCTCGACGATCGCCCCGATCGCGCCGACAATCAGCGGCGCGAGGAGAAGGGCAAACCAATAATTGAGACCCGTATATTGAAGCAGGAAATAAGCGGCGAAGGCCCCCATCATATAGAACGCGCCGTGGGCGAAATTGACGATCGTCAACATGCCGAAGATGACCGCCAGCCCCAGGGACAGCAGCGCATAAAAGGAGCCGTTGATGAGGCCAATCAACAGCTGACCGAAGAGCTCCGGCATGCTGATCATGTGGCCGAAAATGTTCACGACCGGACCCATTGCTTGACCAGCGTCATCACACTCCCAGCGCCTCGTGCAGCCGATCCATTCTGCCCTCCAATTCCGTGTTGGCAAACGCGTCGATGATACGGCCATCCTCCATGAGGAAAAACCGATCGGCCAGGGTCGAGGCGAAGCGGAAATTTTGTTCGACCAGCAGAATAGTGAATCCCTCCCGCTTGAGCTCCGCGATGGTTCGGCCGATCTGCTGGATGATGACCGGCGCGAGACCCTCGGTCGGCTCGTCCAGCATCAGAAATCGCGCGCCGGTCCGCAAGATGCGTGCAATGGCGAGCATCTGCTGTTCGCCACCGGACAGCTTGCCCCCGCCGCTCGATAGCCGCTCGCGCAAGTTGGGAAAGAGCGCAAAGATATGCTCCACGCTCATCGCGCCCACCTTGGAGATCGGAGGCGGCAGAAATAGGTTCTCCTTGACCGAGAGAGAGGCGAATATGGCCCGCTCCTCCGGGCAAAATGCGACGCCATGCCGGGCGATGCGGTCGATCGAAAGGCCGATGAGCTCCTTGCCGTCGAACACGACCGAACCGAGGCGCTTGCGGACGATGCCCATGATCGCCTTCAAGGTCGTCGTCTTGCCTGCGCCGTTTCGCCCGAGCAGGGTGACCACCTCGCCCTCCCGTACGTCGAGGTCGATCCCGTGCAGAATATGCGATTCGTTGTACCAGGCCTGCAAGCCTTTGACGCTGAGGACGGTCTTTCCGCTCACGGCCGGCCTCTGGGCAAGAGCCGCCTCAGCCATTTCCCACTCCGAGATAGGCCTGCCTCACCTCTTCATTCTCCGACACTTCGCGATAGTCGCCCTCGGCCAGCACCCGCCCGCGCGTCAGCACGGTGATGCGATGCGAGAGGTTGGCGACGACCTTGAGATTGTGCTCGACCATCAGGATCGTGCGGTTCGCCGACGCCCGACGGATGAGATCGGCCGTGCGATCGATGTCCTCGTGGCCCATGCCGGCCATCGGCTCGTCGAGCAGCATCATTTCGGGCTCGACTGCAAGCGTCGTCGCCAGTTCGAGGGCTCGCTTGCGACCATAGGAGATTTCGCCGGCCGTCGAATTGGCGAAGGCTCCCAGCCCAACGTCGTCCAGTAACGCCAGCGCCCGTTCGTTAAGCGGCTTAAGCGCCGCCTTGGAGCGCCAAAAGTCGAAGGAATCGCCGCGCTTCCGCTGGAGCGCGATGCGGATATTCTCAAACGCGGTCAAATTGGGGAACACCGCCGAAATCTGGAAGGACCGGATGAGCCCTAGACGCGCGACGTCGGCAGGCTTGAGATTGGTGATGTCGCGCCCGTTGAACGTGATCCGGCCGCCCGTGGGCGTGATGAATTTCGACAGCATGTTGAAGCAGGTCGTCTTGCCCGCGCCGTTCGGCCCGATGAGCGCGTGAATTGTTCCCCGCTTAACACGGAGCGAAACGTCGCTGACCGCGCTGAAATCGCCGAAGCTCTTGCTAAGGCCTTCAGTGACGAGAACATCATCCATGCTCATTCTCGCCGGTCGGCCGAGCGCATGCGCTTCCCCCCAATGAAGGCCAGAGTCTATCAAGCCGCTGGAGCGGCGGTTGTAAAGCCTAAAAAGGCGACGCTACCACCAAGGCCCGATTGGCCCCCTGGCGTCGCGACGCTGGAGCGAGCACCCGCGCCGTCCAACCTGGCCGCTCCGATTACCCTTCCGTCCTTCGATTGTGCAGCCGACGTTCCCAGTCGAGCGCCTGACGCACGATGTCGTCGAGATTGTCGCGGCTCGGTTTCCAGCCGAGCACGCTCCTCGCCCGGTCGGCCTTGGCCACAATGGCGGCCGGATCCCCGGCCCGTCGCCCGGAGACCACGACCGGAAAATCGACGCCGGACACCCGTTTGACGACCTCGACGACCTCCTTGACCGTCTCGCCGTGTCCATAACCGCAATTGCAGACGACGCTCACCCCGCCGGCGCGCAAATAGCCAAGCGCGTTCAAATGCGCGTCGATGAGGTCCGTGACCTGGATATAGTCCCGCACGCACGTGCCGTCGCGGGTCGGATAGTCCTCACCGAAGATCTCGATCTTCGGATGGACGCCAAGCGCCGTCTGGACGGCGCGCTTGATGAGATGGGTGGCGTTGGGCGTCGACTGGCCGAGACGGCCCTTGGGATCGGCGCCGGCGACATTAAAATAACGGAGCGCCACATGGCGGAAATCGTAGGCCTTGGACGCATCGTCGAGAATCCACTCGACCATGAGCTTGGACCGCCCGTAAGGCGAAATCGGCGCCAGCGCGGTGTCCTCCGACACCGGCTCGGCGCCGGTTTCACCGTAAACCGCGGCAGTCGAGGAAAAGATGAATGTCTTCACGCCGCCGTTAACGGCAGCTTCGATCAGGCCGCGCGCGTTCGAAACATTGTTGAGGTAGTAGCCGAGCGGGTCGCGGACCGAGTCCGGCACGACGATCTTGGCGGCGAAATGAGCGATCGCGTCGATCGCGTGCTCCTTTATCAAGCGCCCGACCAATTCGGTATCGCCCGTGTCTCCCACGACAAGCTTCGCGCCTTCGGGTACGCTCCAGGCGAAGCCCGTGGAAAGATTGTCGAGAATGACGACGGTCTCGCCGGCGTCGAGGAGGCCGAGCGCCATATGGCCGCCGATATAGCCGGCGCCGCCGGTCACCAGAACGCTCATACCCAGCCCCCTTTTGGATAGATCCAACACCAATTCAGCGGAAAAGAGCCGCGTAGAACGGCTCGGGCGGAACTGATAGTCGGTTATCAGGATTTCGCTAGGCTCGCCTCCCCTCCCCTCCCCTTCACCTTACCCATCGACCGAGGAATCAGGCCTCCATGGACAAACCCATCCGTAAAGCCGTGCTGCCCGTCGCCGGTCTCGGCACGCGCTTTCTGCCTGCGACCAAAGCGATCCCAAAGGAGATGCTGACCGTCGTCGACCGGCCGATTCTTCAGCATGTGGTCGATGAGGCGCGGGAAGCTGGGATTGAGCATTTCATTTTCGTGACCGGCCGCAACAAGGCGGTGATCGAGGATCACTTCGACGCGGCTTATGAACTCGAGGACACGCTCACCCG
>DATCEJ010000314.1:0-13700 GCA_036510135.1 Roseiarcus sp.
CGGCCGGATCGGGGAGCGCTCACGAAATGCGCGCGGCCACCGCCTCCACCCTTGCGCCCGCTAGTGTTCGCGCGGCCCCACGAGCCACTCCGGCGGGCGGGGCCGCCCCAGTCGCTTCCGATTGGAAGCCGCGAGTAGAATTCCGGCAGAGCTTCGTCATCGCCCACCCGGTCGAAAAGGTATGGGCCTTCTTCGGTCGCGTCGAAGATGTCGCGGCATGTCTGCCCGGCACGTCCCTCGATGATGGTGAGAAGGACGGCGTGGTCAACGGCAAGATGAAGGTCAAGGTTGGCCCGATCTCGGCTGAATTCAGCGGCGTTGCACAGATCACTCGCGATGAGGCGACCCATCGCGGCGCGATTGTAGGTTCAGGCCGTGACGCGCGCAGCAACTCAGCGACGCGCGGCGTCGTGGCGTACTCCGTTAAGCCGGATGAGGATGGTGCGGGCGCCCGCGTGGACGTCGATGTTGGCTACACCCTTACTGGGATGCTGGCGCAATTCGGTCGCTCGGGCCTGGTCCAGGATATTGCAGGCCGCTTGACGGCGGCCTTTGCGAAAAACCTTGAGGCGCGCCTTTCCGCAGGGGACGACGCCGAGCGCTCGCCTCATTCGGCCCCGGAACTCAACGCAGGTTCGCTGATCACAACGGTGCTGCTCGGCAGGGTGAAGGATCTCATCAGAAGAACATTCGGTCGCGCCTGACGCGCGCTCGCGAGCTGTTGAGACGCGTTGGCAACCTGGAATGCTCGTCCTGCCTGTCGTATAAAGAAGGACCGATGGGGAAATTTTCCGCGATATACGACCGCAGCCGGGTGCCGCTTTATTTGCAGGCCGCGTCGGTAATGCGTCAGCGCATCAATTCCGGCTATTGGGCCGAGGGCCAGCAGATATCGACTCTCGAAGAGCTTGAGGAGGAATTCAGCTTGGCGCGGGTGACGATTCGCCAAGCCATCGAACTCTTGCGCACTGAGGGTCTCTTACAGGCGCAGCAAGGCAGGGGTACTTTCGTTTCTGGCAGACCGGTGAACAATCGCTGGCTCAATCTCGCGGCGGATTTCGATTCCTTGGTCGAGTCGATCCGCAACAACGTGCTGAAGCGCGTCTTCATCCAGCGCGACGCCGAGCCGCCGGTCCTGATCCCGGGCGAGGGCAATCCAGCGAACGCGTACACCTTCCTCCGAAGCGTCCAATTCAATGGCGGCAAGCCCTTTTCAGTCGTCAACTTGCACCTCGATCAACGGCTTTTCTTGCGGGACAGCAAGCGCTTCACGCGCTCAGCCGCGTTGCCGAAGATCGTCGAGATGGAGGACGTGGTGATCACCCACGCCTATCAAAGATTCACGATCGGCGTCGCTGATCCGGAAACGGCCGATCTGCTCGAGATCGGACTCGGCGAGCCGACGGCCGACTGCCAACTCATACTCGTGGACAACAACGACGTAGCGATTTACGTCGCCGACATCCACTACCTCAAGAATTGCTTTGTTTTGCGGAGCGATCTGCTTAAGCACAATCTCCCACATCGGAAGGCTCGCGCCGCTGCCGCGGGCGCGGCCGCCGAACCCCGGCCTCTGGTCGAGCCAGACCCCGCAGGGTCGTAGAGATGCCTTCGTTCGCCCAGCGTATGACGCGCCTCGGCAAGGCGGCGCGAGAAGATAATTCTCCTAAAAATCGATCGGACCGTCCGGCGCGAGCGGCCCCTCCGCCGGTTCCATTTGCTATTGCTCGGCTGAGAAATCTGGACGATAGTGGTACTAAGGATAGCAAGATAGGGTGACTTGCGGGGATGCCTGCGATTCAGGGGCTTCACGCCCCCTACCGAGCGAAATAAAACGAAGTAGCATGTTTTGGCGTGACGCGGGCTACCGAGCCGCGAGGCGAGATAAAAAGGGAAGGGAGACGGTCAATGCATCGGAGTTTTCTTAAGGGGCTACTCTGCGCGGCGGGCGCTGTTGTGTTGGCGGGCGCCGCTTCGGCTGAGGACGCCGTCAAGATAGGCGTCACGCAGCCCCTCACCGGCGCCTTCGCCGCCGACGGCAACTATGTAGCGCAGGGCGCCAAGCTCGCCGCAGAGGCGATCAACAAGGCAGGCGGCGTGGACGGCAAGCAAATCGAGCTCATCGTCGAAGACAATAAGTCGAACCCGACCGAGGCGGCTGCGACAGCCGAGCGGTTGATCGTCCAGGACAAAGTGCCGGTCATGCTGGGCGCCTGGGGTTCGTCGCTCACCCTCGCTGTGATGCCAAAGCTTCAAGAATATAAGGTGCCGATGGTGGTGGAGACGTCCTCGTCGGGCAAGATCACCACCTCGGGCAATCCTTTCATCTTCCGCATCAGCCCCACTTCGGAGATGGAGGCCAAGGCCTTCGCCCCGCTGATCAAGACCATGGGCATCAAGAAGGCTGACTTCCTCGCGACCAATGATGATTTCGGCAAGGGCTCCATGACGGAGTTCACCAAGATGCTGAAGGCGAACGGAGTGGCGATCGGCGCTTCCGAGACCATGGGCGAAGACGCGACCGACTTGTCGGCGCAACTCGCCAAGATCAAGGCCTCCGGCGGAGATACGATCTTCGTCACCACGGACGTCAAGCAGCTGACCTTGATCCTCAAGCAAGCCAAGGATCAGCAAGTGACCGCCCGCATTATCACGACAGGCGGCTCTGTCTCGCCTGACCAACTCATCGAGCAGGCTGGCGACGCCGCCAACGGCTCCTACCATCTGGTCTTCTTCACGCCCTGGTTCCCGGACGCGGTGAAGAATCCAGAGGCCGCCAAAGCATTCATGGCAGCTTGGAAAGCCGCCAAATACGACGTCGGAGGCTTGACGGAAGGGTTCCGAGGATGGGACGGCGTGAACACCATCGCGGCGGCGCTCAAGGACGCCGGCGGCAAGGTGGACTCGGAATCGATCGCCAAGGCGCTATGGGGCGTTCATGTGAAGGGCGTCAACGGCGACATTGCATTTATCAAGCAGGGACCCGCGGGCAAGGAGAGCGGCCAGAGCGTGCCCGGCGTCTATCTGGTGAAAATCGACGGCGGCAAGGTCGTCAAACAATAGCGGCCGCCGCCGCTCAGCCGTAACGGCGCTCTCGCTGTCGAGGCCAGACGAGGTCTCGCGGCGAGCTGCGGCGCTTGCGCGAAACCTCACAGAGCGCGCGCGGCCGGGCCGAGAACGGCTTTTGATCCAGTTGCAGTTCCGAGTGACGCCGGCGTGGATGAATTCCTCCAACATTGCCTGAACGCGCTCATGCTCGGCGGCATCTACGCGCTGCTTGGCATCGGCTTGACCCTGATCTTCGGCATCATGCGGGTGGTGAATTTCACCCACGGCGAGCTGTATAGCTTCGGCGCCTATATGATGTTTGCGCTAGTGATGATCTTGCATGTCAATTTCTTTCTGTCATTGGCGCTCGCGATGGCGCTCGGCATCGCGCTCGGCGGCGTGATCGAGTTTGTGCTGCTGCGCAAGCTGCGCGGTGCCGACATCGACACGACGATGCTCGTGATGATCGGTGCCTGGATCGCCATGCAGAACCTCGAGCAGCTTGCGTGGTCAGGCGTCGCCAAGTCGATCAATACGCCCTTCCCGTCGGCTCCGCTGGTGCTTGGAGGGCTTTCGGTCGCCTGGAGCCGGCTGTTCGTGTTCGTTGTCGCCCTCGCGCTGATCGCGGGCGCTTACGCGCTCGTCGACCGCACCCGTCTTGGCCGCGCAATGCGCGCGACCTTTCAGGACAGCGACGCCGCGAGGCTGATGGGAGTCGACATCGACCGGGTCTATCTGTCGACTTTCGCGCTCGGCTCCGGACTCGCCGCCGCCGCAGGCGCACTGCTCGGTCCCATCTTTGTGGTGACGCCGGGAATGGGCGATCTCGCGGCGCTGAAAGCCTTCGCCGTGGTCATTCTCGGCGGACTGGGAAGCATCGCCGGCGCCACCATTGGAGGCTTTCTTCTCGCCTTCGTCGAGGAAATGGGCGCCGGGTATGTGTCATCGGGTTATCGCGACGCCATGGGTTTTCTGCTTATCATTCTCGTTCTGATCGTCCGCCCGACGGGATTGTTCAGCCGCAAGGAACGGATCGGATGAAGCGCCTCGCGACTGGGGCGTTCCTTGCCTTCCTGTTCTCAATCCCGCTTTGGGTCGGCAACCTGTACATTTTGCACGTCCTGATCATCACGGGCATTTTCACGATCGCGGCGATGAGCCTCAACTTGCTGCTTGGCTATACCGGCCAACTCAGCCTCGGCCACGTCGCTTTCTTCGGCATAGGCGCCTATGTGTCGTCGCTGGTGTCCCTCGGCTTCGCGGTCCATATCACGCCCGACTGGCTGGTGACGCTGGACCCCCAACCCGTGTGGCTCGCGATGCTCTGGGCGATCGCGATCTCCGGCTTCTGCGGCTGGGCAATCGGTCGCATCTCCTTCAAGGTGCGCGGGGCTTATTTCGTGATCGTCACCATCAGCTTCGCAGAAGTCGTGCGGCTCGTCGCGTTGAACTGGGACGAGCTGACCCAGGGCCCGATGGCCCTCAACAATATCCCGCCGCTCACCCTGTCGTTTCCGGGCCTGTTTGAGTTCTCCTTCATCGGCAAGGTCCCAAATTACTATCTCGTCCTCGTGACCGCGATCGTTGCCTATATCGTCATTGCGAGGCTTGTGCGTTCGCGGGCCGGACGCGCAATGATTGCGCTACGGGAGAACGAGCCGCTAGCCACCTCGGTCGGGATCGAGGTGACTCGCTATCTTGTGCTCGCGGCCGTGGTGTCCGCGGCGATTGCTGGGATGGCGGGCGCGCTCTATGCGCAATACATCCAGATTATCGATCCGAACATATTCCTGTTCATCTATACAGTGACGATGGTGATCATGGTCGTCGTTGGCGGCAAGGGCACGCTTGCCGGGCCGATTGTCGGCGGCCTGATTTTCGGCCTCCTGCCCGAAGCCCTGCGTTCATTGAATATCGGGCCCGAGCTGCAATGGATCGCTTATGGCGTGCTGATGATCGTGATCGTTTCGATCCTGCCGAGCGGCATCGTGCCGGCAATCACCCACTGGTGGAACGACCGCAGCGGCGCGGAGGTCAAGCCGGCGCGGGCGGCGGACGCCGACGCAGGACAGGCCGCGCAATGAGTGCAGTTCCGACGGCGGCGCTTTCGGTCGATCAATTGTCAATCCGTTTTGGCGGCGTGACCGCCGTCGAGAGCATGACCTTCAACATCCACGAAGGCGAAGTGCTCTCGCTGATTGGTCCGAACGGCGCGGGCAAGACTTCGGCTTTCAACGCGATCACCGGTTATCTGCCAATCTCCGCCGGAAATATCGTCTACCGCGGCGCGCGCCTCAATGGCCTCAAACCGAGTCGTATTGCCGCGCTCGGCGTTGTGCGCACCTTTCAGAAGACCAGCGTATTCGCCGGACGCTCCGTGCTCGACAACACTCTCATCGGCCTCCATTTGCAATCGCGGGAGCATCCGCTCGCGATCATCCTCGGTCTGCCCTCGATCGCGCGCGAGGAAAGGCGTCTCATTGAGAAGGCGCGAGAGATATTGGATTTCGTTGGAATTGGATTGCGCAAGGATGAGCGGGCCTCCTCTCTCGCCTATGGGGAGCTACGGCTTCTCGAAGTCGCGGTTGCCCTAGCCGCGAGGCCAACGCTGCTTCTGCTGGACGAACCTGTCGCCGGCATGAACTCGACCGAGACCGCGAGCTTTATGCAGACGCTTGGGCGCATCCGGGCCAACGGCGTCACAGTCCTTCTTGTCGAGCACGACATGAAAATGGTGATGCGCGTTTCAGATCGCGTGCTGTGTCTCAATCAGGGCCGCATCATCGCTGATGGCCCTCCAGGAGAGATACAGCGCCATCCGGAAGTCATCAGGGCCTATCTTGGCGAAAGGCGCGCCCGTGCTACGGGTTGAGGGCCTCACCTGTCGTTACGGCAAGATCACGGCGATCAGCGAGCTCTCGCTTGAAGTTCGTCAGGGCGAGCTCGTCACATTGATCGGCGCTAACGGCGCCGGCAAAACGACAACGCTGAAGGCGATCTCCGGGCTTGTCCCGCCCGCCGCCGGCCGGCTTATCTTTGAGGGCGAGGATATCACCGGCGCCTCCGCGCGCCGCATTCTGCAGCTCGGCATCGCCCATTGTCCGGAAGGACGACGCGTCTTTCCGTACATGACGGTGATCGAGAATTTACGGATGGGCTGTCACCTGCGCCGCGACTCGCGCGAGGTCGATGCTGACATGGCCAAGTTCTTCGACCGCTTCCCGATCCTCTATGATCGCCGCGCCCAGATGGCCGGCACATTGTCTGGCGGCGAGCAACAGATGCTGGCGATCGCCCGAGCGCTCATGTCGCGCCCAAAGCTCGTCATGTTTGACGAACCTTCGCTGGGTCTGGCGCCGAACATCGTCGATCGCGTCTTCGAGGTCATCAAAGACATTCAGGCGGGGGGCGCCACCATCGTCATGGTTGAGCAGAACGCCTTCGCCGCTCTGGAACTGTCGGACAGATCCTATGTGATCGAGCAAGGGCGCCTGACATTAACCGGGAGCGGAAGCGAACTGCTCGAAAATCCGCAGGTACAGGCAGCTTATCTCGGCGCCTGATCCCAGTCCTTTTCGACTCGCCCGCTAGTCGTTCCCGCCGCCGCTTCGACTCGAGAGCATCGTCAAGGCACATAATTATAGGCTATTTTCGGCCTCAGTCATGAGTGTGCCCGCGATTTATACTTCCTACACCCCGACAAGAACAAAAAGGGGCATAGGGAGTCCAAATTTGAGCACATTGTTGTCCAGAAGCCGAGGAGCAGAGGCTCGGCGGTTCAGAAGCACATCGTCAAAGGTTGAACAAATTGCTCTTCGCATGAACAATTCGTAGGCCACTATCACGTGGAAAACCTTATCTCGAATTGCGGAGTAATACGCACAAGCCGAGGCTTCGTTCGGAGAAACTGATTTTCCTAATAGGCAGAGTATTGCTTCGATGGTCTGGAAAACGGAGATGCTTGTGTTAAATGCGTTGGGACCCTTACGAAGCTTGCCATCGAGTTACGCTAGCGGACCGGGCTTGCAGGTGGGCGGGAGCCGCGATATAGATTTGAGAAAAGCACCTTTGCGACGCCGTCCCCGACGAGAGGCTCATCGCCGGCGTCCTTCGCTTCGATCTTGGCGCCTGACGCCCACATGAGCGGACCGACGGTGAAGATGTTGCAGCCGGCGCACGAGCCCGGAAGATAATAACCCCTAATGTCGCCGCCGAGAGCGGTGATCCTGTCGGCATCCTGGCGGAGTTCTGGCAGACTCCGTGGCGGCTTGTTAGGGTCGAGGGCCGCCTTTTCGAATAGGTCTTTGTTATAAAAGAGCGCCGAGACGTCGGCGTAGAGCGGCACGCCATAGATGCGTTTGTCGAACGTTGCGACCATCATGTGGCCAGGGCTCGCCGTTTTCGGTTCAGGAAGATTGCCGATCAGGTCGGTGAGGTCTACGAGTTGCCCGGCCTTTTCGAATTGCGGGGCGTAAATGAGGTCCATCCCCATCAAATCGGGCACGTCGCCGGATGCGATCGCCTGGGCAAGCTTAGCCACCATCTCCGCATGCGGGATATAGGTGAGATTGATATGCCGGTCCGGGAATTTGGCGTTCCACATCTCGACCAGCTTGTCGACCATGTCCTTGTTGCCGCCGCTGCGTTCCCACATGACCAGGTCGGCCGCGTAAATCGGCGAGGCGGCGGCCAGGAAGCCAAACGCAGCCAAGCTGAGCGCCGAATTTTTGAAGATTTTGATTAGCGTCACTGACTCCTCCCTTTTTTTGTCGCTTCTCCTACTCAGAACTGCCCGGCCGTTTATGCGGACGGAGGTCGGAAAAGGCTTCAGTTCGAACGCGACATGGTCAAGTCGGGCAACGTGCACGCGGGCGACCGGGCCGAGAACGGCGAGACTTTCCCATCTTCAATTCGGGTCGGGCAAAGTTGGAATGATGGGGACGGGCAACTTCAACATCAAACTTGCCGGGATCAAAATCCGAACATGAAATTTGGCATTTCCCTGCTTCCGGGAATGGAGGCAGCGCGTCGTCAGGATCACGTTACCACTGACCTACAAGACGATCCTTCTCGTGACGCTCGTGAGCGTGATCGGCTCGTTGCTGGCGTTTGATCAGTTCTTCCTGATGACCGCCGGGCAGCCGTTCAATCGGACGGCGTCGCTGGTGTTTTGGATCTACCTGAATTCGTTCCCCTATTTAAAACTAGGCTATGGCGCGGCGCTGTCGCTGTTGCTCGCGGCTATGGTGCTTGTGTTCACCATCGTCCAGCTAATCTTGACGCAACGCAGTCGTACGTGACGCGCCGCATGGCCAAAATCGAGACTTTCGCGTGAACGATGACAGCGCGAGCTTTGCGTATTCTCGGCCAAAGACGAGGCAATCTTTTGTGCCCCGTCGGTATGACGGCCGTCAATTCCTTGTCGGCGCCGTTTGCATGGCGATCTGCGCCGTCATGTTGGCGCCGCTGGTCGTGTCGATTTCAGCGTCGCTGAAAACTGCGTCAGAAGCCGCTGCGATCCCGCCGACCTATTTTACCCATCATGTCAGTTTCGAAAGCTATCAGAGACTTTGGAACTATCAGGCCGGTTTGCCCACCTATCTCATGAACAGCGGCGGCGCCGCATTCCTCACGATCGCCTTTTGCCTTCTTATGACGATTCCGGCCGGATACGCATTGGCGCGCTTCCCGATAGCCGGCAAGGAATTCATCTTCGTATACCTGCTGCTTGCGCTCATCGTTCCGTACCAATCGCTGCTGACTCCAATCTTCTTCATGTTCGCCCAGTGGCATCTGACCAACACGCTAGTCGGCCTTGCGATCGTCCACACGACGATTCAAATCCCCTTCAGCCTCTACATTATTCGCAACAGCTTCGAGGCGGTGCCGCGGGAAATCGAAGAGGCGGCGGTCATCGACGGCGCATCGCTTTTCCAGGTTCTCACGCGCATCTGCCTGCCAGCGATTCGACCGGCGATCGTGACGGTGGCGTTGTTCGCTTTCATCACCTCGTGGAACGAGTTTCTCGGCGCCTTGGTCATCATGAACCGCGGCGTCACCTTCACCCTGCCGCTGGTTCTCGCGAATGCGCGTCAGGAGACTAGCATCGGCGGTACAGACTGGGGGATGCTGCAGGCCGGCATCACGATTTCGATCATTCCCTGCGTACTTTTTTATCTACTCCTGCAAAAATATTACGTCTCTGGGTTCACAAGCGGCGCGGTGAAATGAGTACTGGATTCTCGCTGCATGACTGAGAAGTCAGCTAGACCCTCTAACGGCGAGAATCGGCGCGTATATGCCCACACGCGTGCGACGCCCACCATCCACGATGTCGCGCGCGCGTCCAATGTCAGCATTGGCACGGTCTCCAAAGCCTTGAACAACATTGGCAGCTTGCGCCAGGAGACTCGCGAGCGAGTCGCGACTGTGGCGGAAGCTATCGGATATCGCCCGAACGATCTCGCGCAGAGCCTGCATCGGGCGCGCTCGATGACGGTTGGCATTCTCTCCAATGACAGCTTCGGCCGCTTCGCGTTTCCGATCGTCGAGGCGCTCGAGCGGCGCCTGTCCGATCACGGCATCGCCGTCTTCATGTGCAACGCCACCGACGATCCCATGCGCGAGCGTCGCCACATCGATCAGCTCTTGGGCAAGCGCGTTGACGGTCTCGTGGTCACCGCGCGGCGGGCCGACCGGCGCGCTCCGATCGAACCGGCCTCGCTCGGCTTGCCAGTGGTCTATGTGTTCTCGCAGGTGGAGAACCCCGACGCGCTTTGCCTCTTGCCGGACGACGAGGGCGGCGCGAGGCTTGCAGTCAGCCATCTCGCCGCCCTCGGGCGAAGACGGATCGCCCATATCACCGGGCCGGAACGGTTCGAGGCGGTTCGCTTACGCGAAATGGGTTGGCGCAAGGCGCTGGCCGAGGCGGGACTGAAGGCGGGGGCGAGCGACTGCCGGCCTGGCCAATGGTCCGAAGCCTGGGGACGCGAGGCAGCGCAGACTCTGTTCTCGCGCCGCCGGGCCATGCCCGACGCGCTCTTTTGCGGCAACGACCAGATCGCGCGAGGCGCCGTTGATGCACTGCGCGAGATGGGGCTTGCTGTACCCGATGAGGTGGCTGTGGTCGGGTTCGACAATTGGGGCGTGATGGCGGAGGCGGCGCGACCGGCGCTCACCAGCGTCGATATGAACCTTGAGGCCTTGGGCCGCGAGGCCGGCGCATCGCTCATGGAGATGATGGGAGGTCGCGCGCTCAAGGGCGTGCGCCGATTGCTGTGCTCCCTCGTTGTTCGCGATTCATGTGGGGCGCGTCAGCGGCGGACCGAGAGGGGAGAACAATCATGAGCGAGCGCGCCTATTCGGCGATCCCGTTTGCGGATGTCCGCATCACTGGCCCGTTCTGGTGCGAGCGGCTCGAGACCGTGCTCAAGCACACGATTCCAAGCCAGCACGCGAAGCTCAAAGAGGTCGGCATTCTCGATTCGCTCAAGCTGCCGAAGCCGGTTCCGCCGCTTACAATCCCGAGGAACAGCCATAACTTCACCATGCAGGTGTTCTGGGACTCGGATGTCGGCAAGTGGATCGAGGCGGCGAGTTACGCGCTCGCGCATCAGCGAGATGCCGACATCGAGGCGAAGATCAACGCCATCGTCGACGATCTCGCGCGCGCCCAATCGCCGGACGGCTATCTCAACTGCTGGTACAATGGGCGCGAGCCCGAGAAGCGTTGGACGAATCTCCGCGACAACCACGAGCTCTATAACGCGGGGCACCTACTTGAAGGGGCCGTCGCCTACTTTCGCGCCACCGGAAGACGCAAGATGCTCGACATCATGGAGCGTTACGTCGATCACATCGCCGCAACAATTGGCCGCGGTCCAGGACAGAAGCGCGGTTATCCGGGGCATCAGGAGATCGAGCTCGCTTTGGTCAAGCTTTACCGGCTGACCGGCGACCGACGCCGACTGGATCTCGCCTCCTATTTCATCGACGAACGAGGCAGCCAGCCGCACTATTTCACCGAAGAGGCGCGCGCGCGGCGACGATCCGGCGAGCTACTGGGCTCGAACCTATGAGTACAACCAATCGCACATTCCCGTCCGCGAACAGACGCGTGTCGTGGGCATGCCGTGCGCGCCAAGTATATGACTTCGGCGATGGCTGATCTTGCTGGCGAGCTCGGCGATGAGGGCCTCAAGCGCGCTTGCGAAGAGCTGTGGCGCGACGTCACGACGGCGCAGATGTATGTGACGGCTGGTCTCGGACCCAAAGAGACCAATGAAGGTTTTGCCGAGCCGTACGATTTTGCCCAACGAGACAGCCTATGCCGAGACCTGCGCCTCGGTTGCGCTCATCTTCTGGACTCACCGGATGCTCCATCTCGATCTCGACGGCCGCTACGCCGACGTAATGGAGCTTGCGCTCTTCAATGGCGCGCTGACCGGTCTCGCGCGCGACGGGACGCATTACTTCTATTCCAATCCGCTCGAGAGCCGGGGGCAGCACAAAAGATGGGCCTGGCACCTCTGTCCCTGTTGCACGATGAATGTGTCGCGCCTGGTCGCGTCGGTGGCCGGTTACGCGATATCGGCGCGCGACGATGGCGTCGCCTTCCACATCTATGGCGGTTCGAAACCACAGCGACATTGGCAGGCGTGCGAGTCGCCCTGCGTGAGACGAGCGACTATCCATGGGTCGGCGAGGTCCGCATCGAGATCGATCCCGAGACGCCGGCGGCTTTCGATCTCAAGCTGCGCATCCCAGGCTGGGCGAAGGGCGCAACCGCGGCCGTCAACGGCGAGCCGACCGCGCTTACGGCGACGAACAGCTATGCGACCATCCACCGGGTCTGGCGAAAGGGTGATGTGGTGGCGCTCGATCTCAAGATGCAGGCCGAGCGGATTTACGCCCATCCGAACGTCCGCATGGATGTCGGGCGCGCGGCGCTCCGGCGCGGCCCGTTGATCTATTGCGTCGAGGAGGCCAACAATCCTGGCGGGCTGGTGCAACCTCTGGCGCTGCCTCGCTCCGCGCTGCTCGCTGTCGAATCGAGGCCGGATCTATTCGGCGGCGTCGTGACGCTGAAAGCGAGCGCAAAGAGGCTCGCCATCACCAATGAAGCGGGCGCGCTATACTCGACTGAGCCGCCCGCGGCCCTCGACGCCTCGCTTATCGCCCTGCCTTATCATCTATGGGCTAATCGCGGTCCTGGCTCGATGCAGGTGTGGGTGGCGGAACTTGAGGGGTAGTGCGCCGGGTCCGACGGGTAGCAGTCTTGGACGCCACCGTTGCGGACTCAAGCACACGACTGTCCGTCGTCAGATGATTTGAGGCAGTTGCCTGCTTCCGGAAGCGGAGCGGCGTTCAATTCTTCTCAGGGCCTACGCCGAAGTTTGCTCCGAAAAGCATAGATCAAAAGCACCGATCACGCCGGAATGGCTGCCCGTCTTCGACACCGAGACGTCGCCATACGAGGCTCAACGTCTGCGCTTTGGCGTCTATCAGCTCCTGTAAAGGGGCCGGCTGAGGCAGCATGGCCTCTTTTACGATGACATTGAGCCTGCTGAGCTTGAGGCGCTGAAGACCGAAGGGCCGAAGCATGGATGTGTCGAACCACTTAGGGTCTCCGACTTTATCCACAAGATATTTTGCCGACCGCCTTCAGGGCGGGAGGCCTCGTCGTTGGCTTCAACCTGCCGTTCGCAAAGGCGGCCGGCGACTGGGCGCTGTTCCTCCGTTCTTTCGTCATGGGATGGGCTTCTCGTGATGCGCAATCATTTGCCGGGACGCGGGGTCAGAGTTGTCGTCGATCGAAGCCCCGCGCTGTACTTCTGCGGCGGATGCGACGAATGCGATTCGGCCTCGGCCGCACGCCGCGGCGACGACATGGACCGCATTTGGGAGCAGGAAAATCTGCGATCGGCACTTGCGCCAAGCTTCATGGGACGTCCCTGCGTCGCGATGGCGAGCGCTTCGCCGAACCTTCGGCAAGGAGGCGGTCGTGGTACTCGCCGTTGGCATCCGGCAAGGCGTTGTGGACCTCAATGATAATGGGCCCCTCGCCGGTGCCCCTGGCCGAGGCTCCCGTGCAGGTCGATGAGACGATTCGCCGCCACCGCATCGCCGCGTTTCGCCTTGTCGAAGAGCGCGAGGATGTTGGCTTCGCCGCGGGTCACCGTTCGCTTCCGGCCGCCTTCGCGAATCTTGACCTTCGAGGTGAGCGTCGCGCGCACCGATTCGGCGAAATCGTCGCGGGCCCTCGCTCCGCGGCGGTGCAGATAGGCGCGGTTTCCTTTCTGGAATTGCGTGTGCTTGGGCGGGCGGCCGTAGCCAACGCGCTCCGCTTCGCCGTTCGTCGCCTGGCGATCGTCGCTCATGGCTTCGTCGCCTTCAGCGCTTCGGCGTCCTCTTCGCCGAGATCGACCGGCGCTTGTGAGGAGCAAGGCTCAGCGTCTCCTTGGCCTTTGCTCTCGCGTCCCCGCCTCCAATCCGCAGAGAACGCGCGCGTAAATTCGGTCTCAGGGTAGCGCAGGAGGACACCGTCCGGGCCTTGGTGAGCGGAGGCAAATCGCTGGTAGCGGTCGCGCGTCCTCGCCGCCCGGCGGTCGCCGGCGCTCTCCTTCGCCATCAGCTGCGCGAAGATGATTGCG
>DATCEJ010000315.1:0-5594 GCA_036510135.1 Roseiarcus sp.
CCGTCCTTCACGCGCACGGTCTCGCCGATGTGTCCGAGCTTGCCTACGCGCTCGAGTAAAATAACGTCCATGTTTATCTCCTATTGGGTCCAGTTGGGGCAGGGGAGGCAATGAGGGCCGCACGCGAGCGCAGCTTGAGGAATCCATCGATGATGCCGAGGCCCGCAAGAACGGGAAGGGTGTATTTGGCTCGCAGAATGCAGCAGGCGTAGAGCGCAATCAGCATCAGGGGCCGCATCTTGAGACCGCGCGACAGCGCGTGCGCGACCGCGAGGCCCTGGAGCGCCAACGCCGCTCCCAGCCCCCCGGCGCCAATGGAGAAATATTGCGCGGTCGGACTGGGCAGGGCGTAAGCGCCTGCGAGACAAGCGAGGAAGGCGACGCCCACCGGCCAGGGAAGCGCAAGCGAGGACGGCACGTCGGGCCATGGCCTCGGAAGGTTATGCGACAATTGGGTGGAACGAGCCGCGGCGTAGAGATTGACGCACAGCATCATCAGCGTCGAGGCGGCGATCGCGGGCGGCCCGTAGCGCACGAGCGCGTCGGCGAACTCGCGAGCGGTCAGGTTGCCCGGCGCGCTTTCAAACGTGTCGCCAGCGAGCGTGGTGATCGCCTCCGCGACGTGCCGTGCAGCCTCACGGTAGCCGCCGTAGATCACAATGACGGTCGTCAGCACGGCGAGGCTGGCGAGAATTCCCAATAAAGCCGCGAGCGAGACGATGGCGCCGACCGGCGCGTGGACCGGCGCGTCCGGTTTGAGGCGCTTCAGATAGCGTGCAAGCGGACTGACCGAAAAGGCGGCCAAAACCCACGCCGGAAAAGCGACCGAGCCGGCGAACACCAGCGCGGATAATGGCTCGGCGACCACGGCGAGCACCGCGATTGCAATCGCCGCGGCGATCGCTCCGCCGTCAAGTCCCCAGCCAAGGGTCGCGATCATGATCGGTAAAGGCGCGAGATACGCCAGCGTCATCGCCAGAAGGCTGGACTGGGCGCTGACGGCGAACAGCAGCGCGGCGGCGCATCCGGCCCCGATAGCGATGACAAAGCGATGCAACATGAGGAGCGCTGTCCCGCGTTGGCTTGCGGTTAGAAGGGGGCCGCCCGCCCGCCTCCAACTGCCGCCGCGTCGAAACGCGACGGGTTCGAAATTCAGGCGCGGCGACGCCCGATGGTCGTTAGCGGATCACATAAGGCAAGAGGCCCAGAAATCGGGAGCGCTTGATCGCCTGGGCCAGTTCGCGCTGCTTGCCGGCGCTCACCGCAGTGATGCGCGAGGGCACGATCTTGCCGCGCTCGGAGATGTAGCGCGACAACAGGCGCATGTCCTTGTAGTCGATCTTCGGCGCGTTGGCGCCCGAAAACGGGCACGACTTGCGACGACGGAAAAAGGGGCGGCGGGGCGAACCGGCCATCAGATTGCTCCTCCTACGGCTGCGTCGTCACGCGGGCGGCGGGGAGGTCGATCTCCCCGATCTCCCCGATCTCCTCGGTCGCCGCGATCCGGCCGATCCCCACGCGGTCCGCGCGGTCCCCGATCGTCGCGATCGCTGTCCTCGCGCTTGCGCAGCATAGCCGACGGTCCGGCCTCATGCTCGTCGACGCGTATGGTCAGATAGCGGATGACGTCCTCATTGAGGCTCAACAGGCGCTCGACCTCGACCACCGCCTCGGACGGCGCGGCAATGTTCAGAAGCGTGAAATGAGCCTTGCGGTTTTTCTTGATGCGGAAGGCAAGAGACTTCAAACCCCAAGGCTCGACCTTGGTGACTGCGCCGCCCAGGGAGGCGATTTGGGTCTTGATTTGCTCCGTCAGCGCCTCGACTTGCTGCTGCGTGACGTCCTGGCGCGCCAGGAAGATATGCTCATAGAGAGCCATTTTGGGCCTTTCCTATTCAACCGCGTCCCACGCGGAGCCCTTCGAGCCCGGGAAAGGCTCGAACGTTCGAAGGCGGGAACACGGGAGGACGGGCCTTGAGCCCTGCAGCACGCTTGCTGTGAAGTCAGCGCGCAACCCTCCGTTCAGCCCCCGGCGGGACGCAACGAAGCGGCCCTCATACAGAGACCTGGGGCTCGCGGCAAGGACAAATCCGCACTCGACCGCTTGGCGCCTTCTCTCGGGCGAGGCTCTACCGCCTGACCGGGTTCTACGGCTTCACGTCAATAATCCCGGTTTGCGGGACCTGATCGACCTCTCCAACGGCCTTCACCACGTCGGTCAGGGTATCGAATTCGCCCTCGGGCAAAGACTCCAACACCTCGAGTACGTCTTGCCCCCCGCCGCTGTCTCTAGCTCGCACCAAAAGGTCTTCCTTGGACGCCGGGAAATGAGCTCCACTCAGGTGATGCGTGACGTTCGCGGCCGACTGGCCACCAATTCCGTTGGTCATGGATCATTCCCCACATCTGCTTAAGGAAACCGCCTAGCAACGACTTGGCGCTTCCTTTCGCTTTTGGATTTGCAGGTTCCTCCTGCCGATTTCTTGGCGTCTCGTGCGACGAGCGACCGCCATTAGAGACTCGCAGGGAAAACTCGCTCCCATACGCAGAGTTCCAAACGGAACGGCGTACACAATTCACGATAGACGCGCTGCGGATGGACACGCGCAGCAGCGGAGAGATAACGCGTCGGTAAGTCCGCAACGAGGCCCAAGAACGCCCGATGCGCGAGTTGACGAGGCAGCCAATTCGCTGCGATCGTCTCGCCTCAGTCGGGAGCTTTGAAGCTAAGAACGCGGTCCGAGGGGAAATCGTAAAGCTTGCCCGTCTCGGTCCATTCCGGCGAGCACATCTCGACAATCTTCGGAGCGAGGTCTCCCGGCTCGCGCAATGTACGCGGATTTTCACCCGGCATCGCAGTCGCGCGCATGCGCGTGCGCAGCGGTCCCGGATTAATCAGCATGACACGAATGTTTGACGTATTGACGGTTTCGGCGGCGTAGGTGCGGGCGAGAGCGTCGAGCGCGGCCTTCGAGACGGCGTAGGGGCCCCAATAGGCGCGCAGGTCGGCCCGGCTCGCCGCGCCAGAAGTTATGAACGTGACGCGTCCTGCGTCCGACAAACGAAGCAGCGGATCGAGCGATCGGATAAGGCGCCAGTTGGCGGTTACGTTGACCGCCATCACGTCGTCCCAAGTTTTTGGATCAAGTTGGTGTAAGGGGGTCAACAGACCAAGAACGCCGGCATTGCCGACAAAGGCGTCGAGCCGGCCCCAGCGCCGATTGAGAGCTTCGCCCAGCCGATCGATGGCGGCGAAGTCGCGCAAATCCATTGGAACCAAGGTCGTCGCCTCAGGCTCTTCGGGCCGGAGCGCTCGGATTTCGTCGTCCAGTTCCTCAAGGCCGCCCTGGGTTCGGGCCAGCGCCACGACATGCGCACCCGACTTGGCCAAGGCGAGAGCCGCCGCGCGGCCAATGCCTCGAGAGGCCCCAGTCACCAACGCGATCCGAGGCGGCTTCTCTTGGTTCGACGCACTCAATCGACACTCCTTGCATCATTTGCTAGGCTTGCCTATGGGGCATGGTTGCGGGAGGAAGCAAGACGAAGGGGGCCGGGTCGCATCCGCACCGGTCGCGGAGGCGCGACAAGCGTGGATTTTCTATTCCGCCGATACTAGGCTCGACCCTCTCAGGGGCTGCCGGGACTGAAAAGAGAGTCCGATACGGATCGGACACAGGGGCCGGCGCGCCTTTTGGGGGGCCTGTGCGGTCAAGGCTGACATCGCGCGGGAGGGGGAATTGAGTGGGGCTCGATATGGCGAACGCTAGGGGCGACCGTGAATCCGGGAAGACCGTGACTCGCGCCGATTTGTCGGAAGTCGTTTATCAGAAGATCGGATTGTCGCGCACGGAGTCGGCGGAACTGGTCCAATCGGTTCTCGACGAGATTTGCGATGCGGCCGCACGCGGCGAAACGGTCAAGCTGTCCGGCTTCGGCTCATTTGTCGTCCGCTCCAAGGGCGAGCGCGTGGGGCGCAATCCCAAGACCGGGGTCGAGGTGCCCATCCTTCCGCGCAGGGTAATGGTGTTCAAGCCGTCGAATGTGCTGAAGGCGAAGATCAACGGACGCGACGAAGCAGAAAAGGAGTAGGCGCTCCTGCTCCTGCCCTGGCGTTTCGGCCCCAATCGGCCAATAGTCCATTATCGTTAAACGGAGGCGCCTGATTCTCACGTCGCGGGCGCCAGCGAGTGCGCCAATGGAGAAGAGTCCGGAAGCCTATCGGACGATCCGCGAAGTCGCGGACTCGCTGGATTTACCACAGCATGTGCTGCGCTTCTGGGAGACCCGCTTTCCCCAAATCCGGCCGCTCAAGCGGGCAGGAGGCCGGCGTTATTATCGCCCCGACGACGTCGAGCGGCTCAGGATCATCAAGCGTCTGCTGTACGACGAAGGCTACACGATCAAGGGCGTCCAGAAGTTGTTCAAGGAGCAGGGCGTTCAGGCGCTATCTGCCGTCGCTCTGTCGCCCGTTGGACCGTCCACGGGCGCGGCGAGCGTCGACGAGCCTCCCGGGTGGGCTGACAAAGATCCCGGCGCGCCAGAAACCCGCTCCAGGATCGCGGACGATCACCTTGCGGCGCTGCGCGAAGCGCTGGCCGAAATTATGGAGGCACGACGAATCCTCGCGCAAGCGAGCGCGGCGTCGTGACGCAATACGTCGAAGCGCCACATTGCGCGGCGTCGCGACGGCCCCTATAAGGAGCGCCGTCGGAGTGTAGCGCAGCCCGGTTAGCGCACTAGTCTGGGGGACTAGGGGTCGTGGGTTCGAATCCCGCCACTCCGACCATTTCAACTCGTTGAGGGCCAAAGGGTCTCAACTTCAGTTAGCGGCGCGGCTCTTCCCCCGCGCCGAGGCGATATCGGCAAGCAATTCTTCGAGCCGGTCCATCGCAACGGGCTTTACCAGATGGTGATTGAATCCTGATTCGCCGGGAGCCGCGGAAGCTTGGATTTGGCCCCATCCGGTCTGCGCAATGATCACCGTATCGTCGAAGAGCGGCTGCTCGCGAAGAGCGCGACAGACGGCGTAGCCATCCATGCCAGGCATCCCAATATCGAGCAGGATTGCGTCGGGCCGGTATTCGTGCGCCGTCTGAACGGCGAGCTTACCTTCATGGACCATCCGATAGTCGTGACCGATCGTCTCCATCATCCAGCCGATGGTCTGCGCGACGTCGACATTGTCGTCCACAATCAGGACCTTCAGCGCAGCTTTACGTGGCGACTGACGTGAATCGGGCTCAGTCACATCCGGCGCCGCTGGCGCGAACTCCATCACAGGCAGGCGCAGGCGGAATGCGCTGCCCTTGCCGGGGCCGGCGCTTTCGGCCGTGATGGATCCGTCATGCATCTCCACAAGCTGCTTCACGAGGGCAAGGCCGATTCCGAGTCCGCCGCGTGAGCGATCCAGGTTATCGCGAACCTGAGTGAAGAGATCAAAAACCCGAGGAACCATGTCGGAAGGAATGCCGACGCCATTGTCGGAGACGGTCACAACGGCCTCGTTGCCTTCCAGTCGCGTTGAAAGCAGGATCGTGCCGCCCTCAGGGGTATATTTCGCCGAGTTGTTGAGAACATTGCTGACCACCTGAGAC
>DATCEJ010000316.1:0-3195 GCA_036510135.1 Roseiarcus sp.
ACTTCGGCGGCGTTCATCCGCGCCCAGGCCGCATCAAGCGAATTGTTGGCGTCGATCGCCCGGCAGGCGTCCTCGATCACGAAGGTTTCGAAGCCTTCGCGGCGTGCGTCGAGGGCCGAGTGGGCGACGCAGAAGTCGGTCGCGAGACCGCAGGCGAAAACGCGTTTCATCCCGCGCGCCTTGAGGAGCGCGGCAAGGCCAGTCGTCGTCTTCCCGTCCGCCTCGACAAAGGCGGAATAGGAATCGACCGCCGAACGCATGCCCTTGCGCAGGATGAGGAAGGCGCGATCGAGCGCGAGGTCCGGATGCAGCGCCGCGCCTGGCGTGTCCTGCACGCAATGCTCGGGCCACAGGGTCTGGTCGCCGTAATGAAGGCGTTTCGTATCGAAGGGCTGCGCGCCCTCGTGACTGGCCGCGAACGAGGCGTGCGTCGCGGGATGCCAGTCCTGCGTCACGACGACATTCTCGAAGCGGCCCGCCAGACGATTGATGAGCGGAACGATCGCGTCGCCCCTGTCCACCGCCAGCGCCCCGCCAGGCATGAAATCGGCCTGCAGGTCAATCGCCAGCAGGACGTCCTGGTCATTGATAGAGATTGCCGAAGGCATCGGGGTCAACTCCTCTCACCACCAGCGAGGCGAACGAAACACGCGCGCGCTCGCGATCCGCTTGCGCCATAGCGGCGTTCGAACTTTACAGCGAGAACCGAATCATGCCTGACCTTGCGCCTGCCGCTTCACTTACTGGCAGGAGGATCTCGCCGATTCCCGCAATCGCTACGTCATTATCGGCCCGCGGGGCGCTCTCGCGGGCGCCTCAAGCCTACCATCCGGCGCCCCGACTTGACGCCGTACCGGCCCCAGCGCATCTGCATTCGTCCAATGCCAACACTCGTTCTGCCTTTTCCAGCGATCAATCCTATTCTCGTCCAATGGGGCCCGCTGGCTATCCGCTGGTACGCGCTCGCCTATATCGCGGGCCTCGTCCTCGGTTGGCTGCTCATTCGTCGCATCGTGTCCCACGAGCTTTATTGGAATGGGGCAAAGCGCCCGAGCGCCGAGAGCATCGACGATCTCCTCGTCTATTGCGCCTTTGGCGTCATCATCGGAGGCCGGCTCGGCAATGTGCTGTTCTACGACCCGGAATATTACTTCTCCCATCCGATCGAGATTTTCAAAGTCTGGCAAGGCGGGATGGCCTTTCACGGCGGGCTGATTGGCGCGCTGATCGGCGCCCTCCTGTTCTGCCGCCACTACAAAGCGCCGGTGTGGAGTGTGCTCGACCTGTGCTCGCTCGCCGCGCCAATTGGCATCTTCCTCGGCCGAATCGCCAACTTCATTCGCCCCGAGCTCTGGGGTCGCCCGACCGATGTGCCCTGGGCCGTTGTCTTTCCCGGAACGGATGGCCAGCCACGCCACCCCAGCCAGATTTACGAAGCCCTGCTCGAAGGCCTGCTGGCCTTCATCATCCTTTATATTCTCGCGCAGAAAGGGGCCCTGCGCCGTCCGGGAGTGATCACCGGCATGTTTGCGATCCTCTACGGCGCGGCGCGCATTTTCAGCGAATTTTTTCGCGAGCCCGATCCACGCCTTGAAGACCTTGGGCGGGGGCTAACGATGGGGATGGTCCTTTCGCTTCCGCTCATCATCGCGGGCATCGGAATACTGGCGTGGAGCTTCCGGCGGGGGGTCGCGCCGTGACGCAGCTCCTCGATGAAATCCGAGCGATGGTCGCCGAGCGCGGACCGATCTCGGTCGAGCAATACATGCAACTGGCGCTCGCCCATCCTGATCTCGGCTACTACATGAACCGGGATCCATTCGGGGCAACGGGTGATTTCACCACCGCCCCGGAAATATCCCAGATGTTCGGCGAATTGATCGGGCTTTGGGCGGCTGAAGTGTGGTCGAGCATGGGCTCACCCGATCCGGTGCGCCTCATCGAGCTCGGCCCTGGGCGAGGAACGCTGATGAGCGACGCGCTGCGCGCCGCTCGCATTGTTCCGGCCTTCCGCAACGCACTCGACGTCCGGCTCGTCGAGACGAGCCCGGCTCTGGCTGCGATGCAGCACGAACTCCTTGTCGATTCGGGGGTTGCAGTCTCTTGGGCCCAGACTCTCAAGGAGGTTCCGGACGGGCCATCGATCGTAATCGGCAACGAGTTTCTCGACGCGCTGCCCGTGCGCCAATTCCTGCGCGTGAACGGCCAGTGGCGCGAACGCACGGTGCGTGTGAACGGGGACGGGGCGCTTGTCTTCACCGTTGCCGACAAGGCCGAGCCCTATATCAGAGCCAATGCCGCGAACGGGGAAATCCTCGAAGTGAACCCTTCCGCGCATCGGATGATGTTTGAACTCGGCGCTCGACTCGCGAAGCAGGGGGGCGCGGCGCTGCTGATCGATTATGGCCATGTGGTCACCCGATTTGGCGACACCCTGCAGGCTCTGCGCGCCCACCGCTATATCGACCCTCTCGTTGCGCCCGGCGAGTGCGACCTGACCGCGCATGTCGATTTCGCGGCCATGGCCCGCAGCGCGAGCGCCGCCGGCGCAGCCGTCTACGGGCCGATCGACCAGGGCGATTTCCTTCGCGGCATCGGCATCGATTTGAGGACAAAAGCGCTTGCCGAACGCGCCACTCTTGACCACGCAGAAGAATTCGAGCGAGCGCGGGCGCGGCTGGTGGGCAAGGGCCAGGGCGAAATGGGCGCTCTCTTCAAGACGCTCGTAGTCGCCGACCGCGGGCTGCGCCCGCCCCCCGGGTTCCAAACCGCGAGCGCCAAACTCGCATGAGCGCGGCTCAATTCCTGACTGCGGAATCGCTACGGATTCCTGGTGTCGCGCATGGTTTCTTCACCCGGCTCGGCGGGGTCTCGCAAGGCGTCTACGCGTCCCTGAACGGCGGCGTCGGCTCGCGAGACATGGCCGAGGCGGTGACCGAGAACCGCGCCCGGATCGCGGCTGGGCTCGGAGCCGCGCCGGAGCGCCTCGCCGTGCCGTTCCAGATCCACTCGCCCGACGCGGTCGCCATAAACGAGCTTTGGCCGCCGAGCGCGCGCCCAAGGTGCGATGCGCTCGTGACGGCGACTCGCGGACTGGCGCTCGGCGTGACAGGCGCCGACTGCGGCATGATCCTATTCGCCGACCAGTTCGCGCACGTCATCGGAGCGGCGCACGCGGGCTGGAAAGGCGCGCTG
>DATCEJ010000317.1:0-3648 GCA_036510135.1 Roseiarcus sp.
GGGCGCGAGCCGCAAGCATGAGCGCCTGAGCGGCGCGGGGACCCGGACCCCAGCCGATAGCCTTGGTCAACTCAGCGTCACCCTCCCCGGGGCGGCCGGCGCGCACCAGGTCAAGTATTGCCTCGACTACTCGATCGCCGATCGGAGCCCGGCGCACTAGCCTCTGCGCCGCCATCAGATCCTCGGCGGTCATCACCGCTTTTGGACGCACTTCTCGGTCGCCAGTTGTTTCAATGAGGATCCGACGTTCGGCCGCTCTATCGGGGTATCCGACGTCGACTTGTAGGAGGAAGCGATCGAGCTGCGCCTCAGGAAGCGGATAGGCGCCTTCCTGTTCTAACGGATTCTGTGTCGCCAAAACATGGAATGGCTTTGGTAGATCATATCGCATCCCCGCGACGGTGACATGGTGTTCCTGCATGGCCTGAAGCAGCGCTGACTGGGTGCGCGGGCTTGCCCGGTTGATCTCGTCGGCCATCAGCAATTGGGCGAAGATCGGACCCTTGATGAAACGAAAGCCTCTTTTGCCATCGTGGCCTTCCTCCATCACCTCGGAGCCGAGAATGTCGGTCGGCATCAGGTCGGGCGTGAACTGAACCCGCAAGGCGTCGACGCCAACGACGATTCCCAGTGTCTCGACGAGCTTGGTCTTGGCCAGTCCCGGCACCCCGATCAACAATCCGTGTCCGCCCGCGAGCAACGTCGCAAGAACAAGGTCGATCACGCGCTCCTGACCGAAAATGACGCTGCCGATCTCCGCCCGCGCCGCGGCGATCCGCTCTAGCGCCAAGTCGGCGTCGCGGGTCAATTGGCCTGGATCGGTTATATTGGTCACGTTCATCCGCTCGTCCTTTGTGCCCACGTGGATCGTTTACGGTTTTATTTTCTCACCAGGCACACTACATTGAGCGCGCGTCGTTCCGGCGCAAGCCTCAAGCACGCGGATGTCAGATTCTCCCCCAAGGAAGCGCGAGGGTAACGCCGATCCGAGGCGTGCGCCAGAAGGCGTTCTACGAGGACTCAGCGAGACGGCGGCGGGGCGCTTGCGCGGCCCAGGGCCGATACCTTCTTGGAATCCGCCCGACTGCGGCGATATCGACATGCGCATCGCTGCCGACGGAACATGGTTTTATTGTGGCTCGCCGATTGGGCGCCTCCCGCTCGTGCAGCTGCTTGCGTCGGTTCTGCGCAAGGAGGCTGACCGTTATGTTCTCGTCACACCGGTCGAGAAGGTCGGGATCAGGGTCAATGACGCGCCGTTTCTGGCAGTCGAAATGGGCGTCAAGGTTGAAGCGGACGAACTACAGCTGATTTTTCGGACCAATGTCGAAGACTTGGTGACGGTCGATTCCGAGCACCCGCTCCGGTTCGAGCGCGGTGCTGCGGAGGGTCTAAAGCCCTATGTGAGGGTGCGGGGCGACCTTTGGGCACTGGTCAAGCGAGCGTTGCTCTATGACCTTGTCGCGCTTGGCGGGAAGGAGCGCATCGGAAACCAGGACTGGTTCGGCGTCCGTTCAGGCGGCCTTTTCTTCCCCATGTGCCCTGTGAGCGAAATCGAGGCGCTTTGAGAGTCGCCCCCGTCTCCGACCCAAGTTCGGCCACCCTGATCATTCGGGCACGTCAAAAGCTGAGGCCCTCGCTAAGCTTGGCGGACCTCGCGCAGGCCGCGCCCACCAGCATGAACGACGACGCTTCCGATAGGCAGCCGCCCGAGCTAGCTGTGCTTGCGCCATGGCGCGCTGCCGCCGTCCTCTTGCCGATCATTAACCGGTCGGGTGGACTTACTGTTCTCTTAACCCTGCGGGCCTCCGACTTGCGCGCCCACTCGGGCCAGGTGGCCTTTCCTGGCGGCAAGATCGACGCGGGCGAAACCCCGCACGAGGCCGCGTTGCGCGAGGTGCAGGAAGAAATCGGGCTGGAGGGGCGGTTCGTCGAGCCGCTCGGGTGGCTCGATCCCTTTTTCACTGGGACCGGATATCGCGTCGCGCCCTTGGTCGCGCTGGTCGAGCCGTCCTTTGTGTTGACGGTTAACAAACTGGAGGTCGACGAGGTCTTCGAAACGCCGTTCGCCTTCCTGATGGACGCGGCCAACCATCGCCTTGAGGAGCGAGAGTGGCAGGGACGGCGGCAGAAATACTACGTCATGCCCCATGAGGGGCGGTATATTTGGGGCGCAACCGCGGGCATCCTGCGCAACCTTTACGAAAAGCTGTTTTCCTGATGGGCAGGACCGTCCTCGAACCGTTGGCGCTCTTCTTGAGCCCGTTCGCGGTCTATGCCATCTACCTCGCCTTGCGCGCCCGCTACCCGCTCGAGGTCGAGTACTGGACGCGTGGGCGTATGTCGGTCATCACCCTGGTCGGCCTGGTTGCGGCTTTGCTCGGCCTTGTCGCTATCAACGCTTTGGCGCCTAGAGGCCGCGGCCTCTATGTACCGGCACATGTCGAAAACGGCGTGCTTGTCTCGGGCCGCTTCGAATGACCACCGTTCCGGGTCTTGCGAACGGAAAGCTCAAGGATCAGACGCCGCTCAGGCAAGGCCCGCTCGCCCGAGCGCTCGAAGTCCTCAATGGAGAGGGCGAAGAAACTCGGCTCGTCGGGGGGGCAGTGCGGGATCTCGCGCTCGGTGAAGCGGCGGTCGATTTCGACCTCACAACCACAGCCACGACTTCCGAAGTCGTCCGCCGAGCACGAGAGGCGGGGTTCAAGGTGGCTTTGACCGGCGTCTCGCATGGAACGGTGACGATCGTCGTCGACGGGCACCCACTCGAAACGACGACGCTGCGTCAGGACGTCGAGACCGATGGGCGCTGGGCCAAGGTCAAGTTTGGACGCGACTTCGGTGCCGACGCCCGGCGGCGCGATTTCACCATCAACGCGCTCTCGCTCACCGCCGACGGCGCGGTCCACGATTACGTCGGCGGCCTCGAGGATCTCAGCGCGAGACGGGTGCGCTTCATCGGCGACGCGGACGCACGGATTCGAGAGGATTGTCTGCGCATTCTGCGGTTCTTTCGCTTCTCGGCCCGCTTCACAGCAAGCGGGCTCGACCCCGAAGGCCTGTCTGCGGCAATACGTGCGCGCGACGGACTCGCACGGCTCTCGCGTGAGCGCGTGCGCGCCGAATTCCTGAAGCTCCTGGCTGCGCCTCGGGTCGGCGACATCGCCCAGACGATGAGCGAGAGCGGCTTTCTGGAGCCGATCCTCGGCAGCATGGGCTATCCAAGGCGTCTCAACCGCCTCATTGCGATCGAAGCCGAGCGTGGGGTGAACGGCGACACTCTCCTACGTCTGGCCGCGCTTGGCGTCGCGATTCCCGAAGACGCGGAGCGGCTGCATGACAGACTGCGTCTCACCAACGCCGAGTCCAACCGGCTCCAAGCCGCCGCCGCGACGCTGATCGGCCTGCACGGAGCCATGGCACCGCCCTCATTCCATGGGCTACGGACCCTGATTTTCGCCGCCGGAAGTCAGGTCGCGCGCGACGCCCTCACGCTTGCTGAGGCCGAGTCTGAAGCGCCTCCGGACCTCTCGGCCTTCGCCGCCGCCGACCAGTTTATCACCGAGGCCCCCGAGCCCAAGCTTCCCATCAGTGGAGTTGACCTAATGGGTCGCGGCGTCGCGGCGGGACGGGCGGTCGGGCGGGCGC
>DATCEJ010000318.1:0-10279 GCA_036510135.1 Roseiarcus sp.
CCCTAATTCCTTGCGATCGACTGTACCATCATGGTCGACATCAAGCTTGTCGAACAGAGCGCTGGCGGCCGTCTTCGCCTCGTTGAGATCGACCGTTCCATCCTTGTCTGGGTCAAGGGTCTGGAGCGCCGACGCCGCGAAAGCGGGCGAAGCGCTGATCACGACGCTGGCCGAGGGAAGAGCGATCCCGAGCAAGAACGCAAGCGTGAGGGTTTTCGGAATTGTCATCAAGGTTCTCCTGGAGTCGATCACGGGGACGCTAAGCGCAACGCTTGGCCGCTTGCCTTGTTGCAGAGCGGCTTTCGCGGTGATCTGGGCGTCCGACCCGTGAACCTCACAACGTAATCCGCATTCCCCCATAGATGGCAAAGGGCTTCGAAGGTCCTAAAGTTCGTGGATCGGTCAGGTTAGGCGCTGCATTCGGGAAGGAGCCCGTGTCGAACAGGGAACCCGCGGTGTAAAAACGTTGATCGAAGACGTTCTGGATCATGCCGTAGAACTGCAGTTGCTTGCCGACTTGATAGGAGGCATGGACGCCAAAGACGGCATAGCCGGGAATTTGTGGCAGCGCGCCATTCTCGTTGCCGAAAATGACCTGCCCTGACGCGGCGACCATGTCGGCGCCAACCTTCAATTTGTCGGTCAGGGCATAGTCGACGCCAACCTTGACCGTATTCTTTGGGATGCCCGCGATCTGCGTGCCGTTATGGATTGGAATGACGCCGGTGTCGTCGTCGCCTGGGGAGAGTTCGATCGCGGCCGGATTGTTCGACGAGGGCTCGAGGAAGGTGGTCAGATATACCGCGTCGATATAGGTGTAATTGGCATAGGCCGACCACCGGTCGCCGGTCCAGTTTGCGCTGATTTCCGCTCCCTGGCGCAACGTGGTTCCGACGTTGGTGAAATAGCCAAACCCGCTCGCTGAGCTCAGCTGCGGCAGGATGTCGTTGGTCGACGTCGTGCGGTAGAGGCCTCCAGACCATTGCAAGTTTCCCCACTGGCCAAGGTTGTGCTGACCGCGGAACCCTGCCTCGATCGTCTGACCGACGACCTGCTTGAGCTTCGGATCCGAACTCAAGAACCCGTCGATGATGCAAGGGTTGTTCGGGTCGGCGCAGCCGAGCTCAAGCGGGGTTGGCGCGCGGTTGGTCATGGCGTAGCCCGCGTAGAGACTGACCTCAGGCGTAATCTTGTAGGTAAAGCCGGCGGTCGGGTTCAGATGGAAGAAGCTCGAGTAGCCGTTGAGAAGGGTGCTGTTCGCGCCATCAAGACTGATTCCCGCGTAGTTGAAACGGGCGCCGCCCGTCACTGTCAGGCGGTCCGTAACGCTGAATGTGTCCAGCCCGTACACCCCTGTGTAGCTGTTGTTGGCATGAGCCATGATGGGATTAAGGAAACTATCGGGCTGGTCGATGATAAACGGCAGGCCGATGACCGGGAGCGAGTTGTTGACGAACCCGGGTACGATGCTGAGCTGGCTGTTGCCCGTGAACCGCGTCCAGCCGTAGTCGAGTGACGCGCCAACCGTCAGCGTGTTGTCGTGACCATAGACCTTGGCCGTGTCGACGGTCTGCGCGCTGAAGCCAAGGGAACGGGATTGAGTCCAGCTTCGATCGATTTCGCCGAGGTCGGTCGTTCCGCCATTGGACAAGTCGGGGATCGCCTTACCGGAGGTGTCATGCACAACGGCGCCAGCGTCGCCAAGGCACGAGAACGGCGCGCATGGAGTTACGTCGGTCGAGTTGCCATCGACATGGGCTTGGTTGAAGGCGCGGAAGTAAGCATTGCCCTGGAAGCTCAGAGTGGGCGAATAGGCGTAGCTGCCGGTCCAGTTCAGCATCGCCATCTTGTTTTCTGTCGTCTGCGGAACCGTGTAGACGCTGCTCCAATTGTTCTGCAGTTCCTGGATCGGCGTGAAAGCCGCGGCGCCGAGCTGGCTATCGCCCGCCGTGAGTTGCAGGTGCGATTCAAACCCATTCGCCTTGTAGCCGACATCGCCATAGAAATTGGTGATCTGCGAGTTTCCGTCGACGCGCCAGCCACCGTCGTTGATCTGTGTCGCCGCCACATAGACCGAGTAATCGCCAATCTGCTTTCCGTACTGAACTTCCTCCTGGGCCCGGCCGAATGAGCCGGCGCGAACATCGGCGTCGAAGCCCTGCCAGGTGAAGCCGTTCTTCATGGTTATCGTGACCGCGCCGCCAAGGGCGTTCAGTCCGAAGATTGGGTTTCCGGCGATGATCGCGGTCTTGTCGATCGCGTTTTCCGGGATGAGCTCCCAATTGACCGTGTCGCCGAACGCCTCGTTGATGCGCACGCCGTTTTGATAGACAGCAAGGCCAATTGGCGAGCCGCTGACGGCAGTCGCGTCGAAGCCCCGATAGCTGAGATCAGGCTGAAAGTCGTTGCCTGACACGTTGCCGACAGTGACGCCGGGCGCCTGACGCGCCAGCGTGGCGGGGAGCGTCGTGTCGTTAAAGTTGTGGATGTCCTGCGAGTTCGTCTGCCAGACAGTGAAGGGCGACTTGGCGACATCGATATCGCCGCCGCCGAGCGGCGTCGTCGCAACGACGTCGAAGGTGGGGAGCGTGATCGTCTCCGCGCGAGAGCCGGCTGTCGTAAGGGCGAGAGCGATACCGGCCGCCGCAATACGTCCGGCAACCTTGGTCGTCATTCTTCCGCCCCCTTTTTGACTTCAATTACCCGGTAATAAAGAGTCGCGAGCTGACCCCCGGGAGGGTTAGAGACGCGAAGTATCTACTGAGCCCGCCGGCGACTGGGCTACAATAACCGTGCGGCCCGCCGCAGGTAATTTCAATGATTAGAGATTTTATCGGGTCGAGTTCCCGATAAGATCGGGAAACTTTCCCGAATCCGGGACGGGTCGGAGTGCAGTAAAACACGCTTCGACCACAACTCCGCCGCCTTGTGGCGACCCGATTTTGACCGATCCGCCCATGAGTCGGACCCGGTCGCGCATGCCGGCGAGGCCCATTCCCGCTTCCGCCTCGCCGTTCAACCCACGGCCATCGTCAGCCACGCGCATGACGAGCCCGGCAAGCGCCGGATCGCGCAGGTTTTGCGCCTCACTTTGGGGTTCGAACGTCAGCGACGCCTCGATCCGTGTCGCTCCCGCGTGGCGGAACGCGTTGGTCATCGCCTCCTGCACGAAGCGATACGCCATCAGACTCGCTCGGTCGCCCAGGGCTTCGACCCCAGGGTCCGCCTCGAGCGTGACCGCCATCTTGGAGTCGGCGCGGCGCCAATGCGCGACCAGCGCCTCGAGCGCCGCGACGAGACCGAGCTCCTCGAGCGCGGCCGGACGCAAATCGGCCAGGATTCGCCGGTTCTGGCCTTGCAGCTCTCCGACCTGGGCCTCGATCGCGCTCGCGGCCGCACGGGCGGCCGGCTGGCCGCCAATGGTCTTCGCCAGCACCGCCGCGCTTGCGCGCAGAGCAAACAGGTGAGGCCCAAACTCGTCATGCAACTCGTGCGCAATGAGTTGACGCTCCTCGTCGTGGGCGTCGAACACGCGCCCCATGAGGTCGTCGTTGGCGCGATTCAATCCGTCGAGAGTCTTGGCGAGGCTGTTGATCTTGGCGTTGAGGTTGCGGATCTCAGGGGGTCCGTCGCCTTCGGCGCGCGCGGAATAGTCGCCGGATTCAAGCTTCGAGAGCGTCGCTCCGGCGACACCCAGGGGCCTGACCGCGCGCCCGATCAGAAGGCTGGTCACACCGATCGCCGCGAGCGCCAGCAGTCCGCCCTCCAGCGCGTTCTCCCGAGCTTCGTCCCAAACCTCGTCGATCTCGTCGGCCGGATCCGCGACAAGAACGATCGACGCCGTCCCGCCGTTCTTCAGCGCAACAGGAATGACAGCCGTTTCGGCCGGCGCGCCGGCCAGGGCGCGAAACCAGCGCGGCGCCTCGGACTCCGTATTCGCCTCGCTCAGAATTGCGGAAGCAAGCGACGCATCGCCAACGCCTGCGCGCACGTGCCGCAAATGCTGCAGACTGGCGACGAGGTTCTTGACCATTTCTGGCTCTGGAGCCTCAGGCGAAAGGGCAAGGGTCGTCGCGACGAAATCCTTCGTCAACCGCATCGCGCTTTGTGTTTCGACGCGAGACCTCCCGCTTGCCTGCCAGACGTCATGGATCGCATCGGCCACGAGCCAGAGCGCGAACAGCGAGGCAAAGATGAGATTGAGCCGATTGCTCAGCGAGATTGAACGCCACATCCGTCTGACGCCTTTTTTGTTCTTCACCGTTGATTTTGCGCGGCCCGCTGTCAATGCTGGCGAGAGATGGCGCTTCCGGCCTCGTTCCCCTTGCGGCGCGAGCAGCCGGGATCGCCGAGGAGACTTAAGTCCGTGCAGGTTCTTATCGTCGACGACCACCCAATCATCGTCTCAGGTTGCCGAGCGCTCCTTGAAGGGGAGCCAGAAATCGAGGTCATTGAGGCGCAGGATGGCGCCGGCGGTTTCGCCGCCTACTTCGACCACAAACCCGACGTCGGGGTCATTGATATCAATCTGCCGGGGTATTCGGGGCTCGAGCTTCTGCGCCGCATCCTCGAGCGTGAGCCTGAGGCGCGGCTCGTCATCTTCAGCATGAACGACGATCCCACCGTCGCCGCGCGCGCAATCGAGGCCGGCGCCAAGGGCTACATTGCGAAGAATGACGACCCAACGCTGTTTGCCGGCGCGGTCAAGACGGTGGCGAACGGCGGCCGCTATCTGCACCCGGAGATGGCGCGGCGAATCGCTTTTCTGCGCGCCGATCCCAGCCCGGACGCGCTCTCGACTTTGAGCGCACGCGAACTCGAAATCCTCCGCCTCCTCGCGGCCGGACGCACGATGGCGCAGATGGCCGATCTCCTGAACGTCTCCTACAAGACGATCGCCAACAACTGCACCCAGCTCAAGCAGAAGCTGGGCGCACGCTCGGCCATGGACTTGATGCGCATCGCCATAGACGCGCGGAGCTAAGCCCAACCGAAATCAACCCACGCGGGACGAATTGTCCCGCGTGCAGCTCGATTCGACGCGATCGCCGATCGCTCAGCTTGGGCTGAATGGGTGCTTGGCGGAGTCGCGCTGGCTGACGACTTCCGCGGGCGTCGGCTTGCCGTTGACCGCCCGCTCGATCGATTCCTTGACGGCGCGATAGTTGAAGTCGTGGATCTTCTTGTCGTCCGCCGCATCCCAGTGGATGAAGACGCCGACGCAGATGAAAATGTCGTCGGCCTCGGCGACGGGAATTGTTCCATCGGCAACGCTGTCAGCGACCGCCTTGGCGACTGCGTGCTGCGCGGGGCCAAACATCTGCACCGCCTGCTTCGCGCCCTTGATCGTCACCTTGTTGAACAAGACCGTGTGGGGCTTGACCGCCAGATTGGGCGCCAGAACCGCGAGAAGGGATGTGAACCCGTCTTTGTTGTTGGTCAGCGCGTTCGCGAACGCGCTCTCCACCGCGCTGCCCCGCGGGCCAATGATCAAATCAATATGCGCGACTTCATTGCCATCGCCGACCAGCGACTCGCCAACCATAAGCTTGTGAATCTTCGCCATGCCAATTCCTCCCTGAGATCAAGCCAAACCACATTTGCCTCCGGTCGTTTTAAGGCCCGGCGACTGGCTATCCTTGTTATCAGCATCCCGCGGTAGGCGGGATCGGTTGGCCGGATAGTCACGGGGGGCGCGCCCCCCGTAAATCCAACTCAATCATCGTTAGCGCGCAAGGGCAAGATGGCGGCTGCGCATTTGTCATCGCGGATGGCTAAGAGACTGAACGCAAACAATGTCGCCACGGTGAGATCCGCGCTCGTCCCGGGGTTGATTCCGCGCGATTTGAGCGTCGTGTCCCACCCCAATAAGCTGTCGGCGATCGCCTCCGGATCGGCCGCCGCCGCGAACGCGTCGCGCCAGTCCACCGCCTCGCGACGAATCGCCTCGGCGGTCGCGGCGTCAAATTTTCGTGCGATGTGCGTGTCGGGAATCCCGGCGAGGAAGTTCAAATAGACCACGAGCGTCGACCAGCGCGCTTCGATTCGCCGTTGACGCGCGGTCTCCAGCGCCGGCAAGCCGAGCGAGAAAACGTCGTCATAGGCGGTGACGTATTGTCGCGCGATCCGGTCCCGATCCGCCGCCTCGGCCATGGCCTCGCGTAGAGTCACGACCGCAGGGGCGTTCACGTCATGTCGAGGCACGCGGCCGAGGCCGCCAGGATTGGCCGCGGCAATGGCGGCGAAGACGTCATGAGCGTCCGCTCGATCAAGACCGTCGAGCACCCGCGCCAGCGCGGGGCGCAATGGCGCATCCTCGACCTCAGCGGCAGCCGCAAGCGGCGCGCAAAGAAGGATGATGCCGAGATTGGTGTTCTGGCCGACCGCCTTCAGCGTCGCGTCGACGGCGGCGCGGACTCGGGTTCCGACCCGCGCGCCCCTCGCGGCGATCGCAGCCGCGCTCGCCCCGGCGCTCCGAACGAAGTCCGCGACTTCCATCCGGTGGCCTGACGCAAACCGGTGCACGTTGCCCGGTTTGGGCGCGTCAAGTTCGGCGAGACATGCCTCGATATAGGCTGCCGTCACTCGATCTTCGAGGCTCTTCATGAGCCGCGCATTTGCGTTGGGCGGCGAGCCAGTTCGTCCATCAGCGCCAATGCGATCGCCTCGGCGATGTTGTGCTTGGCTACTTTTTGCAGCCCGCTCCATGCCGGCATGCTGTTGACCTCGAGCACGGTCGGCCCGCCGTCGGCGGTCACAAGCACGTCGACGCCGGCGATTGCGGCGCCGACCGCTTCCGCCGCGGCAATCGCGAGACGCTCCATCTTGGGATCTGGCGCGACGGCAAAGGGCTGTCCGCCCTGCTTGACGTTGGTGATCCATGTCGAGGCGCGTCGCATCATCGCAGCGACCACGCGACCGCGCAGGACGAACAGCCGATAATCCGTGAAGTCCTTGGCTCCGTTCGATTGAAACCGCTGCAGATAATAAACCCCTGCAATCTCTTCCGGGCCGGGCAAGTCTTCTGGCCGTCGGATCAGGCGTAAGCCCTTCCCCTGCGCGCCGAACAGGGGCTTGAGCACGAGCGGACCGAGCGACGCCTCACGCGCGACGAGGGCGCGCGCTGTTTGCGCGGATTCCATCGTCCAGGTTGGCGGCGTCGGCACGCCGGCGCGCGCCAGCAGAAAGCTGGTCATCGACTTGTCGACGCAGCGCTCGATGGCCAGGGCGTCGTTCCAGACGACGATGCCGAGTTTCGTTAACGCATGCAGGACGCCGAGTCGTTTGGTGGTCGCCTCGAACGACCCCGCCGACAGCGTGCGCACATGCACCGCATCGGGCAGCCGCGATCCGAGCACAGGTAACGACAACCCGCTTGGGCTCAAGGTATCGAACCCACAATCAGCAAGATCGACGCGCTCCACGCGCGCGCCGGCCGCCATGAACGCCGCTTCCATCTGGCGCGCGTGCCAATCGCGCTGATCGCTGACAAGAAGGATGGTGGGGCTGTCGGCGCCCCTCGCCGCCCTGTCAGGCGAATGAGGCATCGAGCAATTTGTGATGCACTTCGCCTGAGTGAAAACTCTCTCCGCTTTCGATCGCGGTGACGATCACCTCGGCCGGGCTGAACAGCATGGGATCGATGGCGTAGAAGTCGCCCTTGAAGCGCCTGAAAATCTCGGCGAACGGAGCGCCAAAATCGCGCGACGCGCGACTAGGAAGCGCTTCGGCGAGACTTTTCGCATCCGCAGCCGGCCCTGCGACATAGAGCTGCGCACGTCCGCCGTAGATGATCGCATCATTGGTGCGGCCCATCGCGCTGACAAAGTCGGGGTGCGGTGGACTGAGCGGCGCGGCCCCCATCCCGTCGACAATGCGCTCGAGCGGAAATTTTAGCTCATGGGCCTTATGCAACGCCACTTCCAGCACCCGTGCGACCACCTGCGTCGCTCCAGCCAGGCTTTGAGTCGGGGCGTAAATCACGGTCAGAGCCGAAGGCTTAACCCCGCAATCGCTCGCCACTTTGTCCACAATTTCCGGCGGCGGCGGACGGCCGCTTTCGATAACAAGAGTGGCGACATCGGCTTCATCCCGATAGCCGATGTCCTTCAAAACTGCTTCCTTCTGCGCCAACGCCCGAGCCGGGCCGGAGCCGAGGGCGAAGAATGCGTCCTTGCCGGTCCCGTGCGCCAGGCTCCACCCCGCATACTGGCTCCCGAGGCACGCGATCACCGGCTGCGACGAACGAACCGCAATCGTCCAGGGCCAGCGCGGCGTGGCGCTGCTCGGGGTAAGCCCCACCTCGCCGAGGCCGCCCATGCAGATTTCCGCGATGCGCAGCCCGGCGTCGATCCCACCGCGCTGCTTCGCGCCCGCATCAATGAGAGTTTCCCCACGCGGTCCGCGGCTAACGCCAATATTGAATATCGCAGCGTCGCGCCTCAACGCAGCCGTCAGTTCGGCGGCGCGTCGATTGACGCTTATGATTCCCACATCGCTCAATGGTCCGCCTCCTCAACGAGAGCGATGATTTGCCGCGCCCGCTCGCCGGCGCAGGCTCGCGCCAAATCGACGGTCACGCCAGCGCCAATCACCGTGCACACAGGATCGCCGGCTGCAATCTGTGTCCCCGACGGCGATCGGTCGACCGCCCAATCCGGCCAATTCCGCCCTTCACGAATCACGATGTCGCAAGAGGCGTACACGATCTCGGCCGCTTTGAACGCGAAATCCGGAACGGCGTGCGTCAGATGGCCTTCGCACGCGGCGATATGACGCGCAAACAGCGGGGCCTCCCTCGATTCGAACACATCCAGCGTCGCCCCCGGGCGCGGGTTGATCTCTATGAGCCAGACAGCCTCGGCTGAAACCAGAAAATCGGCGCTGTTGAGACCGACAAGGTCCAGTCCGAAAGCAATCGCCGTGACGGCGCGGGCAATCTCGTCCGCTTGCGCTGGGTCAATGTCGACAGGTCCAGCAGCGCCGCCATATCGAAACGGAGACGCCGGCGTTGGCGCGGTCCATTGCAGGCTGAGACCAATGATTTCCGCCGTTTTTGCGCTCGCGAGGAATAGAGCCGAGATGCTCTTTCCGCCAACGCGACGTTGAAAATAAGAATCGGGCTCAGCGCAGGTTCGGGCTTCCGCCGTGGCGATATGAGCGCCTCCGGCGCCGCCCCGCCTCTTCATGAGCCAGAGTTCGGGCTCGTCCGGTGGCGCAAACACGACCTGTGGATGTCGAACGCCATTCGCCTCGCACAGCCGCGCAAGCACAAGCGGGTCCTTTGCGCGCTTCAGGATATCCGCATCGTTGCCAAATACCCGTGTTGTCTCGGCTATCGTTGCAATCGTTTCCGGCTGATGCTCGAAGCCGGCGCCATAGACCAGACCGATCGGATTGTACGCGTTGATCAGCGCTTCGACGGCGCCGCAGACCTTGTCGGGCGCGAGCCCCTCGGACAATCCGCCTTCGAGCTTCACGGAGGCGAAGCTCGTCTCGCGCGTGTCATCGTCGCCAAAGACATCGATTGAGAGCGGGGCAAATCCCGAATGGCGAGCTGAGGAAGCGAGCGCACGCGCCGAATAGCTTATAACTATGATTGCCGGACGATCAATCATGCGACGCGCCGACACGTTCGTGAACTTGGCGGTAAGGGCTAGGCATTTCCTCGGCGTGCGCTATTGTTGTCGCTGAGCTGCCATCAATCGCGATGCGATTGAACTTGCCGGCGCGAGATTTGTTTAGTCAAGTCTCGATTTTCCGAGGTTGCCTGCAAACGCTGGCGTCGATCCTCGGTCGATATGGGACCTATCGGGCGGAGCGTATGTCGCTGAAAGATTCAATCAGCGCCGAGGCGGCAGCATCGATCGACGGCGCGCCCGCATCGCTGGATGACGCGACCGCGGCCGCGGCTAGGCTTCTGGCGCGAAGCCATCAGCCGCTCATCGCCGGGCTCGGCGCGGATATCGACGGGGCAAGGGCGGCCATCGCGCTCGCTGAACGGGTTGGCGGCGTCATCGAGCATATGCATTCGGCGGCATTGTTGCGGGATCTCAACCCGATGCGCGAAACCGGAATCATGCTCACGACGCCCGGCGAAGCGCGCGTGCGCGCCGACGTGGTGCTGCTGGTGGGCGACGGCTTAACGGAAGCCTGGCCCGCCCTGAACGAGCGGCTGTTGGCGCCGCCGGCCAGGCCGGAAGACGCGGACGTCAAGCGGCGCATTGTGTGGCTGGCGCCGCAGGCTGACGCGACAGTTCCTGGCTTTGACGGCGATGTC
>DATCEJ010000319.1:0-2492 GCA_036510135.1 Roseiarcus sp.
TTTTCGAGGTGATTAAATTTAGTTCTCAAAAAATTCCTCGTCCAGCCTTTTGATGTAGAGAGTTTCCTCAATACGACAGGGCAAGGCGCTCTATGAATCGGTCGGCGCAACGCGCGTCTTCCCGAACCCGCCCTATCCCTCGACCCACAATCTTGGCACGAACCGGATGAGCGCCAACGCGCGCGACGGGGTGGTGAACAGCCACGGCCAGACGCACGACATCAAGAACCTGTTTGTCTCGGACGGCAGTCAGTTTACGACAGGGGGGGCCGAGATCCCGACGCTCACGATCGTGACGCTGGCGATCCGTCAGGCCGGCTACATTGCCGATCAGATGAAGTCGAACACGATCTGAGACGGAGGGCATCCGAACAAAGGGCTGCGCGGCGAGCGCCGCGCGCCGCCTGCCTGAGGCGCGAGCGACGGCGGCGTCGTTGTCTATCCGGTTTGAGAGCAGTTTAGGAGACTTCGTCCTTGCGAGAAGTTGGACATCGGCCTCTCCCCTCTCCCGCCCTACCCACCTACCCAAGCTCCGCCAACGCCAACCCTTGGGCGCGCGCGGCCTCCGCGAGCCAGAGGTCCAAGGTCGCCAATGTCGCGCCGGCGTTCTTGGCGCTCGCCAAATGCAGCGCGTCCGGAGCCGTAAGCTTCGTCATAAAATCGCGGACGAGCACTTCCGCGCCTGCGAAATCCGCTCGATCGTGGCTCAGAGGATGCGATCGCGCGGCGAGCAAATCGAAGCTCGCCAGAGCAGCCGAGGCTTCGCTCGGATTGAGTCGTCTGGTCCTCGCTGACCGGGTGACGACAGCAGGGAATTCCAGGCGAGCGAGGTCGCTCACGATGATCCGCTGGGTCGTACGCCTGAACCAATCTCGGACACGGTCGGAGTCAGGCTCATCGAACACAAAGGCAACGAGCACCGAGGTGTCCGCGTAAATCGTCATGGATACTCGTCGCGCATACGCCGAACAATATCAGCGGCGTTTTCCCCCAGCGACGGCAGCGCCTTCGCCCGAGCAGCGATCTCGTCGATGAGTTCGGACGACCAGCGACCCGGACCGACCGCCCGCGCTGGCCGCAACTCGACCACCGGCTTTCCATGTCGGGTGATCGTCACTTCTTCGCCACCGAGCGCCTCATCGATGAGCTTCGAGAGATGATCCTTCGCCTGAGCGATCGAATAAACTGACATGCGAATGCCCTTCAGTCCCACTCGCCGTCCCGCATTCGGCGGATAATGTCGACGGCATTCTCGCCGCGAATGGGCCGCGATCGGGCACGCTCCACAATCTTCGCGACAAGCTCAAGGCTCGGCTGCCGATAAGGGCGCTCAAGCGCAGAACGCAGGTAGGCGACAACCTTGCCATGCCGGGTTATGGCGACGTCCTCGCCCTCCTCGGTTTGGCGGACAAGCTTGGAGTGGTGGTCTTTTGCTTCCGCGATGGAATACGTGGCCATTCGGGCTCTTGTCTTTGTATTCTGGCTATCAATGGCCAGAATACCGAAATGATCGGATTCCAGCAAGGTGTAAGCTCGCGCATAAGCGTGCGGTTGAAAAGCCGAGCGTCGACGGCCGACGGCCAAGCTGTGAGGCCATTCTCTTTCGGCCGGGCATGGCTCATAGACGCCCCCTGCCCCTCGCTTCGCAGCCAAAGGACCGACCCAGATGATCGTCGTCTTTGACATCGGCAACGTTCTGGTGCGCTGGGATCGACGCTATCTCTACCGCAAGGTTTTTGACGACAAGACGCGCATGGACCGATTCCTGGCGACTGCGCTCGGCATGGACTTTGTTGCACACACCGACGTTGTCGCCGACTTCGCTGCCGCAATTGACGAGCGGGCCAACGGCTTTCCCGAATTCTCCAAGGAAATCCGGATGTTCCACGAACGGTGGATCGAAACGCTTGGGGGGCCGATCGACGAGAACGTGGCGCTGCTGCGCCGATTGCGCGCGTCCGGCAAACCCGTCTATGCGCTCAGCAACTTTGCCCACGAAACGTTCGCGCTCGCGGAGCGCTGCCATGATTTCCTGAGCGAATTCGACGACCGCGTCATCTCCGGCCACGTCGGCGTCGTCAAGCCGGACCCGCGCATCTACGAAATCCTGTTTGAGCGCGTCGGACGCCGGCCAAGCGAACTCCTGTTCGTCGACGACTCGGCCGCCAACGTGCGCGCTTCCGAATCGCTCGGCATGCCGGCGATCCATTTCCGCCCCGGCATCGATTTGGAGAGCGAACTCGTCGCCCGCGGCGTTCTGCCCTGAACCCGCGGAAACCAATCGCGTCATTGATTTGCGGGTCTGGACTGCTCTACTCGGCAAACTGGCCGCGATCCTCGCCACCGACGTGGAGCGTACGCTCGCGCGGCTGAGGACGCCGCGCAGCGATTTGATCGATCCGACCATCGGGCGGCCTGCGTCAAGCGGGCTTGCCCGAGGAGAGGCGCCTGCGGCCCTCTGCGTCGCCCTGATCGTAAAACCCTTCGGTTCC
>DATCEJ010000320.1:0-5618 GCA_036510135.1 Roseiarcus sp.
GGGCGCGAGAGGGGTTCACCTCCCGCCGCTCTCGCGCCCCCCGTTTTGAGCGACAGCCAGCAAAGCGGCCTTGATCCGCCGCGGACTTTGGACTGAAGCGGATCAGACTTTTGTCATTTGCAGGCTCGGATGCAGATCCCGCGCCTTCGGCCTGCGCTTCATGGTTTCAGCTTCGAGAAATCATGGTCGAGCAAATCGCCGATCGTCTCGATCGTCTTGTCGACCGGCACGCCGTCTCGCGGCGGCTCCTGAATCGCGAAGTGGCCCTGCCTCGGAAAGACGGTGGTCACCCGATCGCCCCAGGCTGCTTTCACGGCGGTGAGGATGCGCGTCTTGTCGTCAATGAGCACGTAATGAGCCGCGGGATATGAGCATTCGACGTCTTTCAGCTCTTTTTCCTTGTGGACGTAGATGAGAACATCGCCCGCCAAGGCCTTCCATAAGCCCGAGCGCGCAATCTTTCGCGGTTGAAGGACGGCGTCGCCGTCGGACAGAATGACAGCGGATCCCCACTGCCGCACATGCTCCACCGCATCAAGGGCGCCGGGGTAGAGACGATCCGCGAACGGATAGTCCATGAGCCAGTTCGCGGTGACCGGCAGCTCCCGATCGTGGCGATCCTCAAGTCTCAGGCGAGCAAGGGCTCCGAAATAGTCGGCATAGCCCACGGCGCCCCATTGCTCCTGAAATATCTCCCAATATCGCGCGGAGGCGACATCGCCATGGGCGGCTTGAAGACGCTCGCGAAGGTCCGCCTGAATGCGGTCGTTGTCGAGCAATGTATTGTCGACATCGAACAGAAAGATGGTGTCGACAGCAGCGCTCATCGTGATGTTCCCCCGTCGGCGATTGCGGGAAGCCGTCACGGTCGATGATTGGCCGCCGCCGACGCACGCGAGCAACGCCGCTTCGCCTCGCCAAGTCAAGGCGGATGCTCATTTCCAACGAGGCGGCCATGTCCGCTCGACAATGGGAAGCCTTTGCATCCGAGCCATCCAGACGGCAGGACGCGTTCCGATGACATCCGTCCTTGACGAAACCCGCCCTACGGCTGGCGTGTCGCGTCAAGAGGGCCAGAAACGGATAGACCGTGAGGTCAACCGCCGAGAGGTCGCCGGTCAAATATTCGCCGATCGCGGCATCCTCCCATGAAGCGAGCTCTCGCCGCCGGTCGTTTAGCGGGATCTTCGAGTCCTCGCCGGACGCCACAGGCTGGCCAAGGTCGGCAGGATATCATCTGCCTCGCGCACCCTGCGCCGTTGGATCGCGCGCTGGCGCGGATCGCGGGCGAACAGGGCAGGCCCCGGCGGCCAACGCTCCTCGATATATTTGGCAATCGCCGCGGATTTAAGCCAGCTCGAAATCGTCGTCGACCAGGACTGGCCACGCGGCGACGCGGGTTGAGCGCCCCGAATTCCCCCTTCAAGTCGCCGGCGTCGAACGCCAGCGTCTTGCGATGATAGGGAATACCCTTGTGTTCAAGCGCGAGCCAGAGCCGCCACGCATAGGGCGAGCCTGACCCGAATAGAAACGAACCGGCAATGGGTCAGACCTTGACCGTCGAAGCCTCATAAATCTCATCGACGGCGTCGGCGAGTTCCTCGTCGAACTCGGTGTCCGACATCGAACGCTTGAGGCCCTCGGCGAGCGCGCGCGAGAAGCTTGCGATCATGCCGTGATTTTTGGCGAGACGCTCGCAGGCGTCGTCCCTTGTATAGCCGCCGGAGAGCGCAACCACCCGGACGACCCGCTTGTCGTTGATCAGGGGCGCGTAAAAGTCAGGGACGTCGGGGATTGTCAGCTTCAGCATCACCTTGCGGCCGGCCGGCAACGTGTCGAGCCCCTTCGTCAATTCGTCGAGCAGGATCCGCTCGGCGCCAGCTTTGTCGGGGCTCTTGATCGACACTTCCGGCTCGAGGATGGGAATGAGCCCGTGACTGGCGATCTGCTCGCCAAACTCGAACTGCTGCCTGGCGATGGCGGCGATGCCGGTTTTTGAAGCGAGGTTGATGACCGAACGCATCTTGGTGCCGAACACGCCAAGCTTGCTCGCCCGACCCAGGAGCTTGTCGAGGTCCGGCATCGGCTTCATGATGCTCACGCCGTCCTTCTCTTCGGCGAGCCCCTTGTCGACCTTCACGATCGGAACGATTCCGCGTTCCTCCCACAGGTAGGCCGGGACCGACTTGCCCTTCGCCTCGCCGTCCATCGTGCGCTCAAACAGGATGGCGGCGATGACCTTGTCGCCGGTGAAGGCAGGCGCGGTGATGATGCGCACGCGCATCTGGTGCACGAGGTCGTACATCTTGGCGTCGTCGCCTTTGTAGTCGCTGTCCGGAATCCCGTAGAGCCGCAATGCCCCAGGGGTCGATCCGCCGCTCTGGTCGAGCGCGGCGATGAAGCCTGGCTTCGCCGACATCTGCGCCATCATCTTGTCGTTGGCCATGGCGATGATCCTCGCGTTCGATGGTGTCGCGCTTCGGGAGCGCTGGTTCGTGCAATGGCCGGACGGGACCCGAGCGTCAAGAGCGCCGAGCGCTCGGCGCCGCTTCGCCTCAACCGAAGTCGCCGATGCCGCACTCTATCATCGAACGGGTGACTGTCACGCGACGCCATGGGGAAGCGGCGAATGGGGGACGGCGCAATGCCAGCTCCACCTGTCGGGCGACTTGTGCGCCTGAAATATGGACTTTAAGTTCGCGCATGGACTTGGCGTCGCCCAAACTTCCAATCGACGTTGAGGCGTTCATCGAACGCTGGTCTTCGGGCGAGGGCGGGCAGGAGCGAGCGAACTACGCGCTGTTCCTGACCGAGCTTTGTGGTGTGCTCGGCGTGTCGCGTCCCGACCAGGCGTCGCACGATTCTTCGGCCAACGCCTACACATTTGAACGCGCTGTGACATTCCGCGGGCCTGATGGCTCGAAATCCCCCGGCCGAATCGATCTCTATAAGCGCGCCTGCTTCGTGTTGGAGGCCAAGCAAAGTCGTCGCCCCGGGGCCGCCAAAGCCGTTCCAATCCAGGGCGATTTGCTCGGCGTCGTCGAGTCTGAGATCACGTTGCGCGGCAAGCGCTCGGCCTCGCGCGCCTGGGACGTCCTGATGATGCAGGCGCGGCAGCAGGCGGAGGATTACGCCAAGGCGCTTCCGGCGTCAGAAGGGTGGCCGCCGTTCCTGGTTGTCTGCGACGTCGGTCATTGCTTCTAGGTTTTTGCGGATTTCAGCGGGCAGGGAAAGAATTACGCACAATTTCCGGATCGCCAGGGTTTTCGCATCTTCCTTGAAGATTTGCGGGATGATACGATCCGCGAGCGGCTGCGCCTGATTTGGCTCGACCCGCATAAGCTCGATCCGACGAAAAGCGCGGCAAAAGCGACGCGCGCCGTCGCGGAGCGGCTGGCGAAGGTCTCGAAACATCTCGAGGACGCGCGCGGGCCGGATCGCCAGCCGCTCCATGATCCCGAATCGGTCGCGCTCTTTCTCATGCGCTGCCTGTTCACGATGTTCGCCGAGGACGTGGAGCTATTGCCCAAGGGCGGCTTTCGCGAAGTTTTGGGCAAATGCGTCGCCAATCCCGAACTCTTCCCGAGACTTGTCGGCCAATTGTGGGAAGCGATGGATACGGGCGAGTTCTCCTACGCGCTCGAACGCAAGGTGAAGAAGTTCAACGGCTACCTGTTCAAGAACCGCACGGCGTTCAGCCTACCGCGCGAGGAGATCGGCGAACTGCTCGAGGCGGCGAAGGCCGATTGGCGCCAGGTCGAGCCCGCGATCTTCGGGACGCTGCTCGAACAGGCCCTGAACCCTGCCGAACGCCGCAAGCTCGGCGCGCATTACACCCCCCGCGCCTATGTCGAGCGGCTGGTGGTCGCGACCGTGATCGAACCCTTGAGGGAAGAATGGATCAGCGTCCGCTCGGCGGCGGAGGGCAAGCGCGCCGAGGGCGACGTGAAGGGCGCCGAAAAAATCGTTCGCACGTTTCACGACAAGCTGTGCGACACGCGCATCCTCGATCCGGCCTGCGGAACCGGGAACTTTCTTTACGTCTCGCTCGAATTGATGAAGCGCCTGGAAGGCGAAGTGCTCGATGCGCTCGCTTCGCTTTCGCCGCAGGGGCGGCTCGAAGGCTATGAATTGCGCACCATCGACCCGCATCAATTCCTTGGGCTGGAGGTCAATCCGCGCGCGGCCGCGATCGCCGAACTCGTGCTCTGGATCGGTTTTCTGCAATGGCATTTCCGCACCCGTGGCGGCGCTCCGCCCGAGCCCATCCTGCGCGACTTCAAGACGATCAAGGTCACGGACGCCGTGCTCGCCTGGGACGCCAGGGAATTGGCGTGCGACGAGCGCGGCAAGCCGCTCGAACGCACCGACGGCGAAGGCAATCGGGTCGAAGTCTGGCGCTACCGGAACCCGAAACGGCCGGAATGGCCACCGGAAGCTGATTTCATCGTTGGCAACCCGCCGTTTATAGGCGGCAAGGACATTCGCGGTCGACTCGGCGAGGGTTACGCCGAGGCGCTTTGGGCGGCCCATCCCGAAATGAACCGAAGCGCCGATTTCGTCATGTATTGGTGGGACAGGGCGGCTGACTTGTTGACGCGCAAGGGCACTCGCTTGCAGCGCTTTGGCCTCGTCACCACCAATTCACTGACCCAAGTGTTTCAGCGCGGTGTGCTCGAGCGCCATTTCAAAGCGAAGCCGCCGGTCTCGCTGATGATGGCGATCCCCGACCATCCCTGGACGAAAGCCAGCCGCGAGGCGGCAGCCGTGCGCATTGCGATGACCGTCGCAACGGCGGGCGCGCATGTCGGCCGCTTGTTCGAGACGACCAATGAGGAAGCGCTCGACACGGACGAGCCGCAAATATCGTTACGAGAGACGGACGGCGCTATCAATAGCGATTTGACCGTCGGGGCGGACGTTACAAAGGCGGTCGCGCTCCAAGCCAATGCATTCATTTGTTCGCCGGGCGTAAAGCTCCACGGCGACGGATTCATCGTGACGCCTTCGCAGGCCGAACACCTTGGTTTGGGCAAGCGTCCGGGGCTCGAAAATCACATCCGCCCCTATCGCAACGGCCGCGATCTCACAGGCCGACCGCGCGAAGTCATGGTGATCGACCTTTTCGGCCTCGGCGCCGACGAGGTCAGGCAGCGGTTTCCCGAGGTGTACCAACATCTACTCACAAGCGTTAAGCCGCAGCGGGAAAGCCAGGTCGCCAAATCGAAAACGGCGGACGCGCAGGCCTATCTCGAAACATGGTGGCAATTCGGAAAGCCGAGGCAGGGGCTACGGCCAGGGCTTGAAGGCTTGCCGCGCTTCATCGCCACCGTCGAGACCGCCAAGCATCGGATATTTCAATTTCTCAACGCGCAGGTACTGGCGGATAACATGCTCATTTGCGCCGCATTGAATGACGCTGTCTTCCTCGGTGTGCTTTCGTCGAAAATCCACGTCGTTTGGGCGTTGCGAGCGGGAGGATGGCTCGGAATCGGCAATGATCCGCGTTATTCGAAATCTCGCGTTTTCGACCCCTTCCCGTTCCCCGACCCACCCGATGCGCTGAAAGCCCGCATCCGCGCCGTCGCCGAAGAGCTCGACGCGCTGCGCAAGCAGCG
>DATCEJ010000321.1:0-6697 GCA_036510135.1 Roseiarcus sp.
AAGCTCGCCCTCGCCAAGACGCTAACCGCGGACTCGACACGCGAGCAGGCGAGCGCCGGGCTTGACCGGCTGTCGCCCGACGAGCTGCGCCAATTCGGTGAGCTCAACGATGCCTATCGCGCAAGGTTTGGCTTTCCCTTCATCATGGCGGTCAAGGACAAGAGCACAGCCGACATTCTCGCTGCTTTCCGCATTCGTCTGGCGAATGACGCCGATGCAGAGGCGAAGACCGCGCTCGCCGAGATCGACCGGATTGCTACGCTCAGGCTCAAGGAGATTCTGCCTTGAACGCGACCGCTCGCATCATTCGTGGCCGCGTCCTCTCGTTCACCGGTGATCCGGCTGAGAGCGGCTCGCGCGCTTATTCTCTGATCGACAATGGAGCCGTGCTCGTAAATGGCGGTCTGATTGAAGCGGTGGGAGAAGCGCCCGCCATTCTTGCCCGCGCTCCCCCAGGCGCGCTCATCGACGATCAAGCAGGCTGTCTCATCACCGCCGGTTTCATCGACGCCCACGTCCACTACTCGCAAACTCAGGTGATTGGCTCTTACGGGGCGCAGCTCCTCGACTGGCTTCACAACTACACCTTTGTCGAGGAGCAGAAATTCGCCGATCCCGTGCATTGCGCGCGCGTGGCGGATTTCTTCCTCGATGAGCTGTTCCGCTCAGGCACCACGACCGCGATGGTCTATTGCACCGTGCATCCGAGTTCCGTCGAAGCATTCTTCACCGCGGCCGAATCGCGCGGCGCGCGAATGATCGCGGGCAAAGTGATGATGGACCGAGATGCGCCCGAAGCGCTGATGGACACCGCTGAGCGAGGCTACGACGAGAGCAAGGCGCTGATTGAGCGCTGGCGGGGTCGAGGCAGACTCGATTACGCGATCACGCCGCGCTTCGCGGTGACATCGACGCAGGCGCAACTGGACGCCGCGGGAGCGCTGGCGCGCGAATTTCCTCACCTCTACGTCCAGACTCACGCCAACGAAAACAAGGCGGAGATTGCGCGCGTCGCCGCACTGTTTCCCGAGGCGCGGAGCTATATCGATGTCTATGCGCGCGCCGGCCTCCTGGGGCCACGTTCGGTCTTCGGCCATTGCATTCATTTGCACGAGAGCGAGGTCGCCGCGCTCGCTGAAAGCCGTGCCGTCGCGGCATTCTGCCCGACGTCAAATCTGTTTCTCGGCTCCGGCCTGTTCGATCAGGCGCGCCTCAGGCGGGCGGGCGTGCGGATCGCGCTTGCGACGGACGTCGGCGGGGGCACGAGCTATTCGATGCTGCGCACAGCGGCCGAAGGCTACAAAGTGCTGCAGCTCAACGGTCAGTCATGGGCTCCGCTAGAGGCGTTTTACCGCATGACGCTCGGCAACGCCCGCGCGCTCAGTCTCGATGATCGGATCGGTTCGGTCGAACCTGGTAAGGAGGCCGATCTCGTCGCGCTCGATCCGCGCGCGACGCCTGCGCTTGCGCACCGGATGGAGACGGCCGGCGGCAATCTCGAAGTCGAACTCTTCGCATTCCTTACGCTCGGGGACGATCGGGCTGTGCGCCAAACCTATGTGGCGGGCGAGCCGCGGAAGGTCGAAATGGCCTCCGGGTTACGCACCGACTGACGTGAGCCGGCACTAACAACTTCGGGGTTAGGAATTTTTCGTAGGGTTAGAGGGTTACCGGCCCGCTGTGCGAGCGCCAGCCGTTCATCCCCCCGGCGAAATGCCTCACATCCTCGCGGCCGGTCGCCCGCGCCTTGTTTAACGCGTTGCGCGACCGCGCGCCCGCCTGACAGATCAGCACAACCGGCTTTCCTTCGGGCAAATCCTTGGGATCGTACGAGGACATCGGCATGTTGACGGCGTTTGGGATATGGCCCGTGGCAAACTCGTGCGGTTCGCGCACGTCGATCACCGCCCAGGCGTTGGTTCCAATCGCTTCCTCCAAATCGCCGAAACTGACGATCTCGGGATCAGAGCCAGCGCCAAACCGTGAAAACATGTTCCAGGACATCTAACCTCCGAATTCGTGTGGCGCTAGCCTTCGCGCCCCCGCAGAGCGCGCGTCAAATAGGTGGTCAAGTTTAAGGTTTCGAGGCTTGCCTCGTTGGCATCGACTTTGCCCTTGCGGGAAATCGGTGTGTGGCGCAACGCGCAGTGATGACGATCGTTCCTTTGTTGGTGATCTGATTGCAACACGTGCAAGCGCCAGGTTCATATTGATATTGGAATTGTCTGGGTGAATACTCACGCCGGCTGGGTCCCACGCGAACCTCAATGTGCCGCGCTGGATGTGTCCACCCAACAGATTTGATGAAACTTATCCTCGTGTTGGAATTCACCGAAAAGCCAATAGATTTACGTCAAATATATTTGCCCGGACGCGCTGAAGACAGCCTGAGGCCTCATGCGGATTCGCCCCTTCTCGACGCCGGGCCGTTTCTGGCGCGGGAACCTTCACGCCCACTCGAACCTTTCCGACGGCGCCTTGAACCCTGTCGACGTCGTCGAGGCCTATAAGCGGGCAGGCTATGATTTCCTCCAGGTATCCGATCATTTTCTGGGCCGGTTCGACTGGCCAATCGCCGACACCCGCAGGCTGCGTTGCGACACGTTCACCACTCTGATCGGCGCTGAGGTGCATGCCATGGGGACGAGCGCCGGCGAATATTGGCATATCGTGGCGACCGGCCTTCCGTTCGATTTTCCTCCCGCCGAACCGAATGAGAGCGCGCAGCGGCTGGCGGAGCGAGCGCGGGAGGCCGGCGCCTTCGTCGCCATCGCCCACCCGTCGTGGTCGCAACTGACGATCGAGGATGGGCGTTCGCTCGGCGCCGCGCATGCGGTCGAAGTCTATAATCACACCTGCGCCGTTCTGACCGATCGGGGCGACGGCTTCTATCTCCTTGACCAGCTCTGCAACGAGGATCGGCGACTGATGGCGGTCGCCGGCGATGACGCGCACTTCCATAACGGCGACCTCGACGCCTTCGGCGGTTACGTCATGGTCAAGTCCGAGACGCTTGAACCCGGGTCGCTGCTCGGCGCGTTGAAGGCCGGAGAGTTCTATTCAAGCCAGGGCCCGCGTATTTACGATGTCGAGGTTACGAATAATGAAGTGCGGGTTGAGTGCTCTCCGGTCCACACCATCGCGCTCGTCACCAGCGCTTCGCCGGCGCTGAGCCGGGTCGGACGCGGACTCACTCAGGCGACGATCGAATTCGCCGAAGTCGCGAAATGGGCCTGGCGCGATCCCCCACGGATCAAATGGTTCCGCATCGTCGCCATTGACGGCCCGCGGCGGCGCGCCTGGACCAACCCGATCTGGGTCGACGCCCTCAATTGACGCGCATGCGGCCGGGCTCGCGTCGCCCTCGACCTCTCCTGTCAGTCAACTCGCGCCTTGGCTCCGCCTCTTATACGGCGAGGCCTTTTTTGGCCGACGCTGTCATCTAATCGACGAGCCATTGCGCCGGCACGTCCAGGGCAGCGGCGATCATCTTCAGCGTCTCTGGCGTTCCTTTGCGCCGACCCGATTCGAGGTCGCTCAAATAGCCCTGCCCTAGGCGCGTCTTGGAGGCCAAATGCATCTGCGTCACGTCGCGCCAGTTTCGCAGCGCTTTGAGCAGGCTTTCGCCTTTGATGAGCCGCGCGCTCACTTCGGGCGGCAACCGGGCGTCGAGGCCCGCCGCAAGCTCGGCCTTGCGCAGGTCGTAGACCGCAACGTCGTCGGCGTCTTCGTCGCGCGCCTCGGCGGCGGCGACCAAAGCGTCATAGTCTGATCGAGCCAGCACGACGAGTTCGTCGCCGCTCGGGCTCGTAATGGTCTGGGTTTTCATCTCGGATTCCTTGGAATAAGGCGTTGTCGTCCGTCGGCCAATGTGGATTGCGAGGATCGTTACCCTGTCGTCGTCGAAGATCACGCGGTAGTCGCGAACGCGCAGCCGGTAGCCTTCGCGCCCAGAAAGCTTCTTCACGTCCCCTCGTCCCTCGGTCGCGTAGAGGGCAAGCCCCTCCGTGACGGCGAAACGATCCTCACTCGCCAACGCATCGAGCTGCTTGGCCGCCCGATGGGTGAGGACGATCGTTTTCATGGGCGATAATATCGCGCTCTATCGTTCGATGTAAAGCGATATTATCGCTGCCTTGCAGCGATCGTCCCGCTGCCACGTCTCCCTTGCATGGCCGGCCCCGCGCCCATACATCCCGCACCTGCCCCCCGCTTTCAGGACCTTCGCCCATGGCTGACGATTTAGCCGCCCGCTCGCCCGGGTGGCATGCGACGACCATCCTCATGGTGCGCAAGGGCGGAAAAGTTGTCATCGGCGGCGACGGCCAGGTCAGCATGGGCCAAACGGTCGTCAAATCCAACGCCCGCAAGGTTCGCCGTCTGTCCAAGGGCGACGTTATTGCGGGCTTCGCCGGTGCGACCGCCGACGCCTTCACTTTGTTCGAACGGCTCGAAGCCAAGCTCGAGCAGTACCCTGGCCAGCTGGCGCGCGCTTGCGTCGAACTGGCCAAGGACTGGCGCACCGACCGGTATCTGCGCCGCCTCGAGGCCATGCTCATCGTCGCCGACAAGACCACGGCCTTCACCCTGTCCGGCTCCGGAGACGTGCTGGAGCCCGAGGGCGACGAATCCGGGTCTGCGATGGCGATCGGCTCGGGCGGCAATTATGCGCTGGCCGCCGCCCGCGCGCTCATGCCTATGGAACTCGATGCGGACGAGATCGTGCGCCGCTCGATGCGCATCGCGGGCGAGATCTGCGTCTACACCAACTTCAATCTGATTGTCGAAAGCCTCTGAGCCTCATGTCGGATCTCTCGCCTCGCGAAATTGTCTCCGAACTCGACCGCTACATTGTCGGTCAGGGGGACGCCAAGCGCGCCGTCGCCATCGCGCTTCGCAACCGGTGGCGCCGCTTGCGCCTGACCTCGCCGATGCGCGAGGAGGTGATGCCGAAGAACATTTTGATGATCGGTCCGACCGGCTGCGGCAAGACGGAGATCGCGCGCCGCCTCGCCAAGCTTGCCGGCGCGCCGTTTCTAAAAGTCGAGGCGACGAAGTTCACCGAGGTCGGCTATGTCGGGCGCGATGTCGAACAGATCGTCCGCGACCTGGTCGAGATTGCGATCGCGCTGGTCAAGGCCCGCAAGCGCAAGGACATCGAAGCGAAGGCTGAGCTTGAGGCGGAAGAACGGGTGCTGGATGCGCTCGTCGGCTCGACGTCATCCGCCGCCACCCGCGATGCGTTTCGCCGCAAGCTTCGCGCGGGCGAACTCAACGACAAGGAAATCGAGGTCGAATTGCCGCAGAGCGGCTCCGGCATGCCGATGTTCGAACTGCCGAACATGCCCGGCGCTGCGATCGGCGCTGTCAATCTCGGCGACATTTTCGGCAAGAGCCAGCGCACGAAGACCAAGCGCATGACGGTGACGGACGCGCATGAGCCGCTGGTCGCCGCCGAGGCTGACAAGCTGCTCGATCAGGACGCAATCATTCGGGACGCTTTGGCCGAGGTCGAGAGCAACGGCATCGTTTTTCTCGACGAGATCGACAAGATCTGCGCTCGCGAGGGCAGGGGCAGCGGCGACGTTTCCCGCGAGGGCGTGCAGCGCGATCTCTTGCCGCTGATCGAGGGAACGACGGTCGCCACCAAGCACGGCGCGGTCAAGACCGACCACATCCTTTTTGTCGCCTCCGGCGCCTTCCACATCGCCAAGCCGTCCGACCTCTTGCCGGAACTTCAAGGCCGTCTGCCGATCCGGGTCGAGCTCAAATCGCTGACCGAGGAGGATTTCAAGCGCATCCTCACCGACACCGAGGCGAGCCTGATCAAGCAATATGTGGCGCTGATGCAAACCGAAGGTCTCGACCTCGAATTCACCGATGATTCGGTGGCGGCGATCGCCCGCATCGCCGCTCAGGTCAACGGATCGGTCGAGAATATTGGCGCGCGTCGGCTGCAGACGGTGATGGAGCGCGTGCTTGACGACGTGAGCTTCACCGCCGCCGACCGGAACGGCGAAAAAGTTCGTATCGATGCGGATTTCGTCGAGCGCCACATCGGCGACCTCGCCGCGAACGCCGATCTGAGCCGGTTCATTCTTTAGAGTATGTGAGCGTCGGCTTGAGCCGCGGTTTCGTCGAAGACCTCGTCAGGACACTATGAGTGCCGAATACAAATATAAGCTGGCCGATTGCGATGTGGCCGACAAGCGCGCGCTCGAATCCTACAGGGCAAAGCGCGCCACGTGGCTATCGTGGATTAACACCGACGAGCACCATGCGATTTGGGATGTCCTAGCGGGCATGGTCTGGACAGATGTTTCGTTCAGATCATTGACGCAATTCGCGATCGACGATGAAAACAGCGCCTTGCACAATACACTTTTGACCGAGGCATTAATTGGCGGCCACGTCGCAACGCAAGTTCTGGCAATTCGCCGCCTTGTCGATAATCGGGGCGACGACGTCATATCATTGCGCAAGCTACTCAAGGACATACGGAGCAATTTCGCCCTGCTCACACGCGAGAACTATGTTTGCTTTGATGGATTGCCATATGATTATGAGGCAGTGCAGCGAAAAGACATGGCGAATCGTATAGGGAAAGGCTTCTTTTGGGGCGCTACGGAGGGACCAGAGGCCTACGGCACATCGCGCATGGTGCACGAGCAGTTCGACAGACTGGCAGGTATAGACG
>DATCEJ010000322.1:0-6536 GCA_036510135.1 Roseiarcus sp.
TTGGTCGCGACGCCGCCGAAGCAGGCGGCCTGCTTATTCACTGCCATGCGGGAATCTCTCGCTCGACGGCGGCCACGCTGATGATCCTGGCGCAGGCTCATCCGCACGAAGGCGAGGATGAACTCGCTGAGCGATTGTTGCAGAACAGACCGCAGGCATGGCCCAATTCTCGGATGATCACTTTCGCCGACGAGTTGTTCGATCGCCAAGGCCGGCTCTCCGCCGCGACCGCTGGCATCTACACACGGCAACTCGCGAGGCGCCCGGAACTTGCCGAGATCATGCGCCGGGGCAATCGCGCGCGAGAGGTCGAACTTGGCCTGAGCGGAAAGCAGCCTGGCCCTTTGCAGCGAGCAGTGTAGACTCTCTCGCGGCTCGCAGCGCGCGAGGATCGAACGGCGCGGGAAGAGAGTTTACGCCTTGGCGGGCGCCGCGGGATTCCGCCACGGACCGTCGGCGCCGATAAGCGCGTTCGCGGCCTCCGGTCCCCAGGTTCCGGGCGCATAGTCCTGGACCCCCGGAGGGTTGTTCAGGATCGGCTCAACGATGCGCCACTGGGCGTCGACCGTGTCTTCGCGTCCGAACAGCTCGTTATTTCCGCGCATCGCGTCGCCGAGTAGGCGCTGATACGGAGGCATATCCGATCCGGCCCGTTGCATCAGGGTGAGTTCGACATTGTCGCCGGTCATGCGCTCTCCGGGATGCTTCATCCGCAAGCCGATCGCAACGCCAACGTCCGGGCTCAGCCGCGCGCGGAGATAATCTGCCGATGGGTCGGTCGGCTCGCCAAATGTCGAACGGGGCGGCGGCTTGAAATCGATCGTGACCTCGGCGGCGGTCAACGGCAAGCATTTGCCGGCGCGGATATAGATCGGAACGCCCGCCCAACGCCAGCTGTCCACGAACAGTTTCAGCGCGACATAGGTTTCGGTGGTTGAATCCGGACGCACGCCTTTAACGGAGCGATAGCCCTTATATTGTCCCCGCACCAAGCTCGCGGCGTCCAGCGGACGGATGGCCTTCAACAGCGTCGCCTTCTGGTCTCGTTGCGCCTCGCGCTCTTCGCCGGTGGGCGCGTCCATCATGACATTCGCAAGGACTTGCAACATGTGATTCTGGACCACGTCGCGAAGGGCGCCAACGGCGTCGTAGAAGCTCCCCCGGTCCTCAACGTCGAAAGCTTCCGCCATGGTGATCTGGATGCAGCGAACATAATGGCGGTTCCAGATCGGCTCGAACATCGCATTGGCGAACCGCGTATAGAGGATGTTCTGGACCGGCTCCTTGCCCAGATAATGGTCGATGCGAAAGACCGCATCCTCGGGGAAATGCTCGAGCAGCGTGTGGTTCAGCGCCTGCGCCGACTCACGATCCCGGCCAAAGGGCTTCTCGACAACGAGGCGCGCATCGACGTTGAGACCACTCTTGGCGAGCGCGGAAACAACGACGCCAAAGAGGCTGGGAGGGATCGCCAGGTAGTGCAGCGGCCGTTTAGCGCCGCCCAGCGCTTGCTTCAATTGTGCGAAGGTTTGCGGATCGTTGTAGTCGCCATCGACATATCGCAACAGCCCCAAAAGCTTATCAAGCTTTGCCGCGTCGGCGCCCCCGTGCTGTTTGATGCTGTCTTTTGCCCGTTCCCGCAGCTGTTCGACCGTCCAGCCGGCCTTGGCGACGCCGACGATGGGGACGTTGACCCCTTCGCCGCCAACGAGGCCAAGGAGAGCCGGGAAGATCTGCTTGAAAGCGAGATCGCCGGAAGCGCCGAAGAACACCAAAGCGTCGGACTGGACGGCCTCCATCTCACCTCCTGCGGGACTCAAATTCGGGAGTACGGCCGATCGTCGACACGCTGGCCGGCTGCGCGGCGCACTGTCTAATCACATTCTCATGGATATGGGCAACCGGCATGACATGCCAACCTGAGGTTGGCTTGCTGGAGGTCAACAAAGCACGCCTCGTCCAGCGAGGCGTTCATGGAACCGGCGTTGGCTCGGAGAGGCGTCCATTTCGGCGGAGATTCACCGCGCTGTCTCAAATACTAACGCCTTGAGAGGAGCTACGCGCCTCAACGGTGCGTTTCGACGAAGTTTTGTCGGTAGTTTCCACATCAGGGAAAGCATTCCAAACAGCCAGAAGTCTGTTAGGTTGACTCGCTCCAAATAAAGGGTCGGAGAAGGCGATGGCCAAGATGAAGGCGGTGGAAGCGGCGGTGTTGGTGCTCGAGCGGGAAGGCGTGTCGGTCGCTTTCGGCGTGCCCGGCGCGGCGATCAATCCGCTCTACGCGGCGCTGCGCAAGCGCGGCTCGATCCGCCATATTCTGGCGCGCCATGTCGAGGCCGCCTCGCATATGGCGGATGGGTATACGCGCGCGATGCCGGGCGCGATCGGTGTCTGCATCGGCACCTCAGGCCCCGCCGGGACCGACATGATCACTGGACTCTACGCCGCCGCGGCCGACTCGATCCCGATTCTCTGCATCACCGGACAGGCGCCGCGCGCAAAGCTTTACAAGGAGGATTTCCAAGCTATCGACATCGAATCGATTGCCAAGCCTGTGGCGAAATGGGCGGTGACCGTGCGCGAGCCGGCGCTCGTGCCCATGGTCTTCCAGCAGGCTTTCCATGTGATGCGGTCGGGTCGTCCGGGCCCGGTGCTGATCGACTTGCCGGTCGACGTGCAGACAGCAGAGATCGAATACGACATCGAGACGTACGAGCCGTTGCCGGTTTACAAGCCTGCGGCAACGAAGGCGCAAGCGAAGCGTGCGGTCGAGATGATGAACGCTTCCGACCGGCCGCTGATCGTGGCGGGTGGCGGGGTCATCAACGCCGACGCCAGCAACCTTCTCGTAGAGTTCGCCGACTTGACAGGCGTTCCCGTCATTCCGACGCTGATGGGTTGGGGTTCGATCCCTGACGATCATGACTTGATGGCGGGAATGGTCGGCCTGCAAACGAGTCATCGCTACGGCAACGCGACCTTTCTCGAGTCGGATTTCGTATTTGGCGTCGGCAACCGGTGGGCCAACCGCCATACCGGCTCAATTGACCTCTACACGAAAGGCCGCAAATTCATTCACGTCGATATCGAGCCGACCCAGATCGGCCGCGTGTTCGGCCCGGACTTCGGCATTGTCTCCGATGCGCGCCTGGCGCTCGAAATGTTCATCGAGGCGGCGCGCGCGTTGAAGGCGGAGGGAAAGCTCAAGGATCGGTCCGAGTGGGCCGCACAGTGCCTGCATCGCAAGAAGAACATGCTACGCCGATCGCACTTCGATGAGGTCCCGCTCAAGCCGCAGCGCGTCTATGAGGAGATGAACGAGTGCCTGGATCGGGACACGTGCTACGTGACGACGATCGGCCTTTCGCAGATCGCTGGGGCCCAGTTTTTGCATGTCTATAGGCCGCGCAACTGGATCAACTGCGGTCAGGCCGGGCCTTTGGGCTGGACGCTTCCCGCGGCGCTCGGCGTGCGTGCGGCTGACCCCAATCGAAAGATTGTGGCGCTCTCGGGCGATTACGACTTTCAGTTCATGATCGAAGAGCTTGCCGTCGGCGCGCAGCATAAGTTGCCCTATCTTCACGTCGTGGTGAACAATTCCTATCTCGGCCTCATCCGACAATCGCAGCGCGGCTTCCAGATGGATTTCGAGGTCAGTCTCGCTTTCGAGAACATCAATTCAGCGCCGGAGGGGGACGCTGTGCCTGGCTACGGTGTCGACCACGTGGCGGTCGCCGAAGGTCTCGGCTGCAAAGCCATCCGGGTGAAGAGCCCAAACGAGTTCAAGGCGGCTTTCGCCCGCGCGCACGAACTCATGGAGGAACATCAAGTTCCGGTAGTGCTTGAGTTCATCCTCGAGCGCGTCACCAACATCTCGATGGGGACGGAGATCGAAGGGGTGAACGAGTTTGAAGAAATCCTCTGCCTGGACCCCAACCTCTCGATTGGGAAGAGCCAGGACATGCGGACCGCAGAGAAAAAGCCGGTGGAGGCTCTCGCCGACCGACGCTGACGCTTAATCCCCGGCGGCAATAAGCCCGGAACGGGCGAGACAACTATCCATTTGTGTTCCGCCGGATCGACGAACTCGGCTACAAGGGTTGGGCGGGCTGTGAGTAGGAGCCCGTCGCAGCGACGACGGCCGGTCTCTCATGGCTGCGTCGTATCGAGCCGAGAGAGCTCCCTCAACCGCGATTTCACCCACGCTGGAGACGTAAGACATGGCAAAGATCGGTTTCATCGGACTCGGCATCATGGGACGCCCGATGGCCGGCCACCTCCTGGAAGGCGGTCATGAGCTTTTCGTTCACACCCGCCGCGCTCCGCCGAAGGAACTGGTCGACCAGGGCGCAGTCGCCTGCGCCAACGGCAAGGAAGTCGCCGAGAAGGCCGAGGTGGTCATCGTCATGGTTCCCGACACGCCCGACGTCGAGATGGTTATCTTTGGCGCCGGAGGCGTCGCGGAGGGGCTATCAAAGGGCAAGATCGTCGTCGACATGAGTTCGATCTCGCCGATCGCCACCAAGGACTTCGCCAAGAAGGTGAACGCGCTCGGCTGCGAATATCTCGATGCGCCGGTTTCCGGGGGCGAGGTCGGCGCCAAGGCGGCGAGCCTCACGATCATGGTCGGCGGCCCGGAGAGCGCGTTCGAGAAGGTCAAGCCAATCTTCGCGCTCATGGGCAAGAACATCACGCTTGTCGGCGGCAATGGCGATGGCCAGACGACCAAGGTCGCAAACCAGATCATCGTCGCCCTGACGATCGAGGCGGTCGGCGAGGCGCTGGTCTTCGCCTCCAAAGCCGGCGCCGATCCGGCCCGCGTGCGGCAGGCGCTGATGGGCGGATTCGCCGCGTCCCGCATTCTCGAGGTCCATGGCGAGCGCATGATCAAGCGCAATTTCGAGCCCGGCTTCCGGATCGCGCTGCACCAGAAGGACCTGAACCTCGCGCTGCAGGGCGCGCGGTCGCTCGGCGTCAGCCTGCCGAATACGGCCACCTGTCAGGAGCTGTTCAACGCCGCCACCGCCGCGGGCGGCGCGGGGTGGGACCATTCGGGCGTGGCTCGCGTGCTCGAGGGGCTCGCTGCTCACGAAATCGGGCAGGGGAAGGCGTCGGCCTAAGGCGCCGGGTCGATGAGAGAGCGGCAGTTGCTGCGGGACATGTTCGAGGCCGCGATCGCGGCGGCCTCGCCCGACAAAGCGGTGCCCGCAAATCTCCCCGAGCCGCCCGCAGGACGCACGGTTGTTGTCGGCGCAGGCAAGGCTGCTGCTTCGATGGCCCGCGCGGTCGAGGCGCATTGGCCGGCTGACAAGCCTCTCTCAGGCCTCGTCGTCACGCGCTACGGCCATGGCGTCGGCCCTTTGAAGCGGATCGAGGTCGTCGAGGCCGCTCATCCCATTCCCGACGCCGCAGGGCAGAATGCGGCGCGCAGGATCCTGGATCTCGTCACAGGCCTGTGTCCCGACGATCTCGCGCTCTGCCTGATATCGGGCGGGGGCTCAGCTCTGCTTTCGTTGCCGGCGCCGGGAATCACGCTCGACGACAAGCAGGCCCTGAACAAAGCGCTGCTGAGAAGCGGCGCCAACATCAACGAGATCAACTGCGTCCGCAAGCACCTCTCCGCAATCAAGGGGGGCCGGTTGGCAGTTGCAGCCGCGCCGGCCAGGATTGTGTCCTTGGTCATTTCCGACGTGCCGGGCGACGACCCGTCGGTGATCGCTTCCGGCCCGACGACGCCCGACACGACGACGCTTGCAGACGCCAAGGCCGTGCTGCGGCGCTACTCGATTGTCCCCTCTGTCTCGGTGCAGGCGCTTCTTGATGATGGCAAGTCCGAGACTCCGAAGCCCGGCGACCCGGCCTTTGCCCGGAGCGAAACGCGCATCATCGCAGCTCCGCAAGCCTCCCTCATAGCTGCGGCGGAGGTGGCGAGCCGGGCCGGCTATCGCCCGCTCATCCTCGGCGACGCCCTCGAGGGCGAGGCGAAGGAAGTCGGGAAAGTAATGGCCGGAATCGCACGCCAAGTCGTGGTCCATGGCCAGCCCGCTCCCGCGCCATGCGTCCTCATCTCCGGCGGGGAAACCACAGTGACGGTTAGGGGCCGGGGTAGGGGAGGGCGGAATGTCGAATTCCTGCTCTCGATGGCGGTCGAACTTGACGGTCGGCCTCGAATCTTCGCCATCGCCGGCGACACCGACGGCGTGGATGGCGCCGAGGAAGTCGCGGGCGCGATCGTGACCCCCGACAGCCTCGCGCGTGCGAGGCAGCTCGGCCTCAACGCCAGGACCTTGCTGGCCGACAACCACGCGCACGGGTTTTTCCGCGCGCTCGGCGATCAGGTCATCACCGGGCCGACGCTGACCAATGTCAACGACTTCCGCGCCGTGCTCATCAACCCCGAATGAGCACTTGCTTAGCCGGCGCGTGACAGTATCTGTTCTTGTGATTGTCTCAGCCTTTGGAGGCGCGCCATGATCGCCATGCCTGAACCCGATCGCGCCGTCCTTGGCCGCCGCGCTGAGATCGTCCAAGCGCTG
>DATCEJ010000323.1:0-11169 GCA_036510135.1 Roseiarcus sp.
GAGGCTTATCGCGTCGACCAGGCCTCCAATGACGCGAGCCGAACCCAGTATGACCGCGAGGCCGCCATGGCCGTTGCGGGCGTCGCGGCGGCCGGCGGCGCATTGCTAGCGGCTCACCACGATCACGGACCCCAGGGAAGAGTGGCCCCCGCCGCTTTCGCGGGCTCGCCACCTCAGGTTCAGACGCCACACGCGCCACCTCCTGGCGCTCTTGCCCCGCCGCCGCCGCGGCAGGCGGTTCAGACCGACCAAAGCGCTCAGATCGCCGCTCGGCAAGCGGCGCGCAACCAAGCCAACGCAGCGGCCACGGCTCAAACGACGGCTCAGGCTCGGTTGCATGACGAGGCGTTGGCGCGCCAGGCATCCGTGAACAGTCAGCAACAGGCTGCTCGCCAGGCAGCGGTGCAAGCCCGCGCTCAGCGCGAGGCTGAACAGTCTCGGCAAGCTCAGGCGGCAAGGCAAGCCGGTGCTCAGGCGCAGACAACGAGGCAAGCCCAGGCTATGAGAGACGCTCAGGTTGCCAGACAGGCTCAAGCTCAAGCGGCGAGGCAGGCTCAGACTCAGGCGCTAGCGGCGAGGCAGGGTCAGGCTCGCGACGCTCAAGCCGCGAGGCAAGCCCAGATGCAGGCGGCTAGGCAGGCGCAGGTGCAAGCGGCGAGACAGGGTCAGGTCCAGGCCATGAGAGATGCGCAGGCCGAGGCGCAGGCATCCAGGCAAGCCCAAGCCCAGATCTTGAGGCAAGCCCAGGCGCAATCTCAGGCGCGAGCGCAAGCGACTCAAGCGCAAGCTCGATCAGCGCATGACGCCCGTCTTCAGGCGCAGCAGTCAGCCAGAGAAGCTGCCATCGCCAAGACGAAAGCGGAGCGGTCGTCGCCACCTTCCCGGCCGGGAGAGAAGCCCAACGCTCCCAACCCCTAGGTTGGATCTGCGCGCCCTGTAGTTCGTTGGTGCGGTCGAGAAGACTCGAACTTCCACGAGGTTACCCCCACAGCGACCTCAACGCTGCGCGTCTACCAATTCCGCCACGACCGCTCGCTGCGAGGCGCGGGGCGTAGCAAATGGGCGTCGGCTTGGGAAGGCCACGCCTTTGCACCGGCGTGCGGATGCCCCACATTGCCGGTCGATGACCAAGCTGACTGCCGCCTCGGACGTCCGATTTCGCCGTGCGGACGATCGTGGCGTGGAGTGGATGATCGCCGTTGGGCCGGTGTCTTATCCAGACGCGGTGGTCACCATGGAGGCTCGGGCGGCGGCCATCGCGGCTGGGGAAGCGGCGGAACTCGTCTGGCTGCTCGAGCATCCACCGCTGTACACCGCCGGCGTGTCGGCCAAGCCCGGGGACCTCATCGACCCGGATCGTTTCCCGGTGTTCAAGAGCGGGCGTGGCGGTCAGTTCACCTACCATGGCCCCGGTCAGAGAGTGGCCTATGTGATGCTCGATCTGCGCGAGCGCGGGCGCGACGCAAGGGCTTTTGTGTCGGCATTGGAGGCGTGGGTGATCCAAACCCTCGCGCGCGTCGGTGTTGTCGGTGAAATCCGCTGCGGCCGGGTGGGCGTCTGGGTGAGCCGACCCGTCGGCGAACAGGAAGACAAGATCGCGGCGATAGGCGTAAAGCTTCGGCGGTGGGTGAGTTTCCACGGCGTGAGCATCAACGTAACCCCCAACCTGTCTCACTTTGAGGGCATCGTCCCGTGCGGTATTTCCGACATGGGCGTCACCAGCCTCGAGCAACTAGGCGCGAATGTTTCGATGGCGGAGGTCGATCAGGCGCTGGCGGAATCGTTCGAGAATGTCTTCGGTCCAGTCTTGCCTGTCGTCGCGCCTCGGGCGCCTTGATTTCGGCGCGCAATTTCGGGCCTTCTGCGTCGCGCCGCTACGCGCGCGATCAATCGCCACGCCGACCTGACTGGAATCTCGCCGTTATCCCATGCAGTTGATCGATCGCTATCTGTTTCGCGAATTGTTCGGGCCGACCGTCGTGGCCGCCGTCGCGCTATCGGGAGTGGCGCTCCTCAGCGAAAGTCTCTCGGCCCTGGACGTGATCGTCGACCAGCGCCAGAACGCCGTCGTATTCCTAAAAATCATCCTGCTCGCCATGCCGCAGCTGATCGCGATGATCCTGCCGATCGCGGTGCTGGTTGGCGGCTTGGTAGGGCTCAATCGCCTTCACACGGAGCAAGAGATCGTCATCTGCTTCGCGGGAGGCATGAGCCGTTGGCGCGTGATCCTACCCGCTTTGCAACTCGCCTCGGCCGCCAGCCTGGTCAGCCTGATCCTGACGCTTTGGGTTCAACCGCTTTGCTATCGCGAATTGCGCCAGACCTTGTTGACCGTGCGTGCGGATATCGCGGCCACCATGATCATGCCGGGGAAATTCTCCCATCCGGCGCCCGGTGTGACCGTGTTCGCCCAAACCATGGACGACGACGGGACCATCCACAATCTGTTCATCGACCGTAACCTCGGCGGCGGACGCGACAGCACGGTCATGGCGCGAGAGGGCCGCCTGCGCAATCTCAACGGCACGCCGTTACTGGTCATGCGCCACGGGGCCAACCAGGAATTTTCCAAGGCCGGAATCCTCAATTTCCTTTCATTCGACCAGTATGTCTTCGATCTCAGGCCGCTGATGGCGCCCGATCGGCCGATCATCTACAAACTGTCTGATCGCTATCCCCACGAATTGTTCTTCCCGAACCTGCGCGGCGCATGGGAGCGCGCGAATGCCGTCAAGATGCTTGCGGAGGGCCACTCGCGCATCGCCGACCCCCTCTACAACATCGCCTTCATGGCCTTGGCTCTGACCGCCGTCATCGGCGGTTCGTTCAGCCGCGCCGGCTATGGAACCCGCATCGCCGTGGTTGCCTGCACCGCCGTCGTGATCCGCGTCCTTGGTTTTACTGCCCAGGCGACCGGTGGCGCGTCTCCGATCTGGAACATCTCGCAGTACGCTGTGCCGGTGATCGTGACCGCCATCGCGCTCTCGCTGCTTTTCGCGAAACGCTCATCAAGCCGGCTCGCTTTGGTGGGCGCGCCTGAGTGAGCGCCTCCGCCACCCGCATGCAGTCCTACGTGCTCGGCCGGTTCCTGATCGGCACAGGCGCCGCGTTGGTGGTGATCGCGTCGGTCATCGTGCTGATCGACTTCGTGGAGCTGTCGAGGACGCTTGGCGGCCATTTGGATATCACCTTCGTCGCCCTACTCCATCTCACTCTGCTGAAGTCCCCGGCGGTCATCCTCTTGTTGCTGCCTTTCGTATTTCTTTTTGGGACCATGAGCGCCTTCGTCGCGATGAATCGGCGAAGCGAATTGGTCGCCATGAGGGCGGCTGGCGTTTCGGCTTGGCGCTTCATCTTTCCGACGGCGGCGGCGGCGTTCTTGATCGGGGTGTTGACCACAACCGTCCTCAATCCGATGGCGGCTTCGCTGAGCGAACGATTCGAAGACCAGCAGGCCCAGCTGACTGAAGGAACGCAGGGCGGTCCCAACGAGATCTGGCTGCGCCAGGGTGACGATCGCCAACAGATCATTTTCCACGCCAAATCGCACGATACGGTGAATGACGTTGTGCGTCTGCGAGGGGTTTCAGTGTTCATTGAAGATGTCGATGCGGCCGGGGCTCTCAGGTTTACCCGGCGGCTGGAGGCTTCGGAAGCAAACCTGATGCCCGGATATTGGCGCCTGAGCGACGTCCGGGAGTCGCTTCCCGGCGCCAGCTCGGTCCATTCGGACCGCATGTCGATCCCCTCGATGCTCGACCACCGAACGGCGATGGAAAAATTCGTTTCTCCGGGCGCTGTGGCCTTTTGGCGTCTACCCACGACCATTCGAGCCGCGGAGTTGGCCGGCTATTCCTCGACCGGCTACAGATTGCACATGCAAAAGCTTCTCGCCGCGCCGCTGTTGTTCGCCGCCATGACCGTTTTGGGCGCGGCGTTCTCCTTGAGGCTGATGCGACTTGGCGACCTGGCCACTCTTGTCGGCGCCGGGGTGACACTGGGTTTTGTGTTATTTTTCCTTGACGAATTCTGCGGCGCTTTGGGTACGGCTGAGGTCATTCCAGCCAATCTGGCGGCGTGGTCTCCGCCAATCCTCGCCTTTTTGGCGGGCGTCACGCTCCTTTGCTATACCGAAGACGGCTGACTCGTGGGGATGGGCGAGACAGCGTGCGGGAAAGGGCCGCGAGTGGCGAAATTCAATGGCGCTGGAGCGGCGGCGGGCGTGTGCGCGGGCGTGCTGCTGCTCGCTGGCGGCGCGGCGGCGGAACCTCTGGCCAAGATGATGACGCCGGCCGCCAAGCCGGTGGCGCCGCCGCCTGACGATGGCCTGAAGGGTGGAGGCTTCTATCTGGAGGCTGACAGCCTCGTTCAGGACGATGCGAATCATCGGGTTACGGCGGAGGGATCGGTCGAGGCGCGTTACCGGGGCCGCATCCTGCATGCCGATGAACTCGACTACCAGCGCGACACAGGTGTCGTCACCGCCCACGGCCACGTGATCATAGTTAATGCCGACGGCACGACACAGTTCGCCCAGGCATTGACGTTGGACAAAGACATGGGTGACGGCGTCGCCGTCGGTTTCTCGGCCCGCCTCCAGGACAATGTGAAAATCGCTGCGGCGCGAACCAGTCGCCGCGACGCCAACATCACCGAATTGGATCGGGTCATTTTCACGCCGTGCCAAGTTTGCGCGGAGAATGGCCAGAAGACCCCGACCTGGTCGATCCGCGCGCGGAAGGTTGTCGAGGACAAGGCCAAACGATCACTCTACTTCCAGGATGCCGTGGTGCAGGTGAAGGGCGTCGGAATTCTTTACCTACCAGCGTTCTACACCGCCGATCCCTCGGCGGCGCGCAAATCAGGCTTTCTGCTTCCCGTAGTGACGGTCTCCGATTCTCGCGGGGTCTCATACGAGCAGCCCTACTATCAAGTCATCACGTCTTCCTCTGACATCACCATAGCCCCGCAATTTAATACAAAGGTGAATCCATTCCTTAACTTGGACTATCGGCAGCGGTTTTATTCGGGGGTGATGGATATCCGCGCCGGCGTTACCGAAGATCGGGATTTCACCTCTGAAGGACGGAAATTTGGACCCAATACGACCCGCAGCTACATCCTCGGCAGCGGCCAGTTTGACCTGGGATCGCACTGGACGTGGGGGTTCACGGCTGAGCAGGCCTCAGACAAACTAATCTTCGAAAAATATTCCATTCCGGAGGTGTTCACCGATCGAGGCCTCTATGCCGCCGACGGCGGACGATTGATTTCGCAACTCGACGCCGTTCGCCAAGATCAAAATTCCTACCTCTCCATTGCCGCCGTCAGCGTTCAGGGGCTTCGCCCGACCGACACTCAAAGCACCATTCCGACCGTCGCCCCGTTGATCGAGGCGCATTTTGAGCCCCAGGGTAATGTGCTTGGCGGTCGCCTGCGTGTCGATGGCAGCGCGGTTGTTCTCACCCGCGATCAGTCGCCCCTCTTGAATGGGCTGCCTGGCGTGGACAGCCGCCGCGCGACCTTGGGCTTCGATTGGCGAACGACTTTCACCTTCAGCAATGGCCTGCGCGTCACGCCATTCTTGTGGGGTCGAGGCGACTTGTACAACCTCAACGATCTCGCTTCGCCATCCGCCCCCAACGCCACGATCGCGCGGGCTTTCGGCGACGTGGGCGCCGACATCAGCTATCCGCTTGTCCGTCAGACGCCCAATGCGACCTGGATACTCGAACCCCTTGCGCAGATCGCGATCGGTCCGAACACCAAACTCGATCCACGTATTCCCAACGAAGACAGTCAAGTGTGGCAATTCGACGAGACCAATCTCTTCGAGGTCAATCGCTCGCCGGGATACGACCTCTACGAGGGCGGCCAAAGCCTGACATTGGCGGGCCGCGCCACGTTGGTTCTCCCTGATGGAGGGAGCGGAAGCCTTCTCATCGGACGCGTGTTCCAGGCGGAGCGAAACCTCAATGCGCCGCTTCGCACCGGACTTCAGACGCCACTCTCCGATTGGGTCGTCGGTGTGCAGGCTCAATTGATGCCGGAAGTCTCGCTGTTCTCGCGCTGGCGCCTGGATTCGTCGAACCTTTCAGTCAGCAGCATGGAAACAGGAGTCGATTTCACCAGCAGCCGCGTATCCGGCTACATCAGCTACCTGCGTGAAGTGCAATCACCGTCCGGCGCACGGGTGAGTAGCCTGGACATCCACGGAGAGGTGTGGGCCACCAAGCACTGGGGTCTGGACGTCTATTCCATCGTGGACGGAGGGACGTGGCGTCAGAACGCTATCGGCCTGGTCTATCGTGACGACTGCCTCCGGGTTGAGGTCCTCTATCGGCGCAACGAAACCTTCAACGGCACGCTCGGGCCATCGAGCTCGGTGGTGTTGCGCCTTTCACTCGCCACAATAGGGAATACACGCTAATGCCGCGCGGCGCCGTACGCCCTGGGGTCGGCAAAAGCGATGAGGACAGTGCTGCTTTCATGAAGCGATTTGGTGAACTTAAATTCCGCACGCGAGTCAGCGGCGCCGTGTTCTGCGGTTTCGGCCTGTTGATGGGTTCAGCGGCGATGGCGCAAGACAGCGCCGCACAGGCCGTTCCGGCCGATCAGACCGTTCCCGCCACGGATACCCCGGCGACCGCACAAAACACGCTCGGTGGCAGCGTGGTGATAACCGTCAACGACGAACTCATCTCCACCTACGACGTCACCCAGCGAATGCGGCTTCTCATCGTCACCGCTGGCATTCAGCCGACGGAACAAAACATGCCGGCTTTGCAGCAACAGGCGGCGCGATCTCTGATCGACGAGCATCTTGAGATGCAAAGCCTGAGGGCCGAGGGCAAGACGCAAAAGTTTGATTTGGTCGCCTCCGACGCGGAAGTGAACGATGAACTCGCCGACATCGCTCGCAGCAACAACACCAGCGCTGATCAGCTTTTGGCTCAGCTCGCGGCTCAAGGCGTCGGCGCCGACACGTTCAAGAGCCAGCTTCGCGCTGAAATAAGCTGGCGCGGCTGGATTCGCGGCCGCTACGGCTCGCGGATCAGCGTCGGCGACGATCAGATCAAGGCCTATGAGAAACGCATGGAGGCGGAGGCGGGAAAGCCTCAATTTCAAGTAACCGAAATCTTCATTGACGCCGCGCGCGCGGGCGACATGACGGCGGCGAAGGCTGGCGCGCAACAGTTAATCGATCAGATCCACAAGGGTGCGCCGTTCGCGGCCGTAGCCCGCCAATTTTCGAATTCGCCTTCGGCGGCCAACGGCGGCGACGTAGGCTGGATCTCGCCGGGGGAGATGCCGGCGGAAGTTGACCAAGCGATGGAAAACCTTCGCCCGGGCCAGATTTCGGATCCAATCTCAGTCAAGGACGGCGTCTACATCATCTACCTGCGCGATCGTCGAGCTGGCGGGACGACGAATGTGGTGGACCTGAAACAAGCGGCGATTTCCCTGTCCAAGGACGCGACGGACGCCCAGGTCTCGGATGCCCAGTCCGAACTTCTGGCCATGAAAGCCAAGCTGAACGGCTGTGACAACCTCGCAGCCGAAGGCGCGAAGTTTAAGGACGTCGTCACCGGCGATCTCGGAGAGACCGAGACCAAGGACCTCGCTCCGGCGTTCCGCGACGCGGCTGAGAAGCTAGCTGTCGGCCAGGCCTCGGATCCAATCCGCACCGACGCTGGCCTACATCTGGTCGCGGTCTGTTCCAGACATATGGGCGGAGCGCAGTCGCTCACGCGTGATGAAATCCAGAACCGTCTCTTTGGTCAGGAGCTGGCCATGATCGCCAAACGCCAGCTCCGTGATCTGCGCAATTCGGCGACTATAGAGGTTCGGTGATCGCGCGGTCCGCGCCAATCGCCCTGAGTCTGGGCGATCCGGCGGGGATTGGTCCCGAGATCGTCGCCGGCGCGTGGCGCGCGCTCAAAGACGCCGGTCCAGCCTTCGTCGTCATCGGTGACGCGGCGACCGTAGCGCAAATCGCCAACGCGCCTCGCACGGCGCCGGTGGCGAACCTCGAGATGGGCGCCGCCCTCTTCGCCGAACGGCTACCCGTTCTAAACATGCCGTTGCCGAGCCTCCTGACACCTGGGATTCCACAGCCGGCGAGCGCGCCGAGCATCATTGGCTGGATTGAAGCCGCCGCAAAGCTCGCGCTCTCCGGTGAAGCTTCGGCGCTGGTGACCGCCCCGATCGCCAAGGCGCCGCTCTATCAGGCGGGATTCGCATTTCCGGGCCACACCGAGTTTCTGGGCGCTATCACGGGTGGCGTCGCGCCGGTGATGATGCTGACCGCAGCCGACCTGCGTGTCGCTCTGGTCACGATCCACGAACCTTTGGCCAAGGCGCCTGGCATGCTGACCCGCGAGAAAATTGTCGCGGTTGGCAAAACGACCACGGCGGCGTTGCGACGCGACTTTGGATTGCCCCACCCGAGGTTGGCGGTCGCCGCGCTCAATCCCCACGCCGGCGAGGCGGGCACGCTAGGAACCGAGGAAATGGAGATTATCGCGCCCGCCGTTCAGGCGCTTCGCGAAGCGGGCATCGACGCCGCCGGCCCCTATCCGGCGGACACGCTCTTCCACACCGAAGCGCGAGCGCGGTTCGACGCGGTCCTCTGCATGTACCACGATCAGGCGCTGATTCCGGTGAAGATGCTGGATTTCTGGGGCGGGGTGAATGTTACCCTGGGCCTGCCGATTGTGCGGACTTCGCCCGACCATGGCGTCGCCTATGACCTTGTCGGCAAGGGCCTCGCCCGTCCCGACAGTCTGATCGCCGCGCTGCGTCTCGCCGCGGAGATCGCCATCCGACGCGGTCAATGGTGACGCTGGCCGATCTCCCTCCCCTGGGGGAGGCGTTAAGAGCGGCGGCGATCGCGCCAGCCAAACGCTTTGGCCAGCACTTTCTCTTGGATATGAATATTTGCCGGAAGATAGCGAAAATCGCTGAAGTTTCTGCCGGCGACGAAGTGCTTGAAGTGGGTCCGGGGCCTGGCGGCCTCACCCGCGCACTACTGGAAATCGGCGCCCGTGTGACAGCGGTGGAAAAGGACGCCCGCTTCCTGCCCCTACTGCACGACCTTGCCGACGCTACGCAGGGGCGCCTCAGAGTTGTCCATGGCGATGCGTTGGACTTTGACGAGGCGGCTGAACTCGGCGAGGGGACCGCGATCGTGGCCAACCTTCCATACAATGTCGCCAACCCGCTGCTGGTCAAATGGCTGACCGGCTCCATGAGGCCCAGCGGCCTCACCTTGATGTTCCAGGCGGAAGTGGCCCGCCGTATAGCAGCCACGCCGGGCGAGGAAGACTTTGGCCGATTGGCGGTGCTGTCTCAGGCTATCACCGAGGCGAGGATCGCCATGACCCTCCCCGCGCGCGCTTTCACCCCGCCGCCCAAGGTCAATTCCGCCGTCGTGCGGCTTGTGCCACTTGAGAACCGGCCGCCCGATGAGGTCATCGCCGCGCTCCAGACCCTGACGGCGGCCGCCTTCGGCCAGCGCCGCAAGATGCTCCGCTCGTCGGTGAGGGCCTTGGGAGGGGCGGAACTGTGCGAAATGGCGGACGTCGATCCAAACGCGCGCGCCGAAACCGTGAGTGTCACGGCATTTTTGACGATGGCGGCGCTGACGATTCCCTCTCGCCCATGAGAGCGGCGACGAACGGTTCCAGCCAAGCATTGCGCTCGCGACGTGATCTTTCAGCAAGATAGATGCTTTCAATCTGCGAATAGGCCCGCTCGAAATCGTCGTTCACGATCACATAGTCATAGTCGACCCAACGCGCGATCTCGCCCCGGGCGCGAGCGAGCCGCCTGGCGATGACATCGTGAGCGTCCTGCGCACGGCCATGAAGTCGCGCCGAAAGAGCGTCCATGCTTGGGGGCAGGATAAAAATACGCACGATGTCAGCGGGTAGAGCCGCGGCAATGGCGGCGGCGCCCTGCCAGTCGATGTCGAAGAGCACGTCGCGCCCGCCGGCCAGCCTCTCTATGACGGGCGCTCGCGGCGTGCCGTAGAGATGCTCGTGAACCTCGGCCCATTCGAGGAACTGCCCGGCAGCGGTTCGCGCGTCGAAGGCGCCACGATTGACGAAGTGGTATTCACGGCCGTCGACCTCCCCGGGCCTGGGCGCGCGGGTGGTGACGGAAACGGAGAGGTCTATCTCCTCGTGGCGTTCCGCCAACCGCCGACTGAGTGAAGTCTTGCCGGCGCCGCTTGGGCTTGAGATCACCAGCAGCAGGCCCCGTCGCTCACTCAACATTTTGCACCTGCTCGCGCATTCGATCGATCACCACCTTCAGTCCCAGGCCGACCGCTGTGAGGGCTGGCGATGCGGACTTGGCCGTAAGGGTGTTGGCCTCGCGCATGAATTCCTGCGACAGGAAGTCGAACCGGCGTCCGGCCGGCGCGGCTTCGCCCAACAAGGTTCTCGCCGAGACAACGTGGGCTGTCAGCCTGTCAATTTCTTCTTGGACGTCAATCCGCGTAGCCTGCGCCGCGGCTTCGACAAGAATCCGTTCAACGGGGACGGCTTGGCCGATGAGGTCTTCCAGCCGGCGGGCGAAGCGATCCCGGACCAGCGCCGGTTGGTCGGCCGCGGCGACACGCGCCTCCTCGATCAGCGCGTCGATCTGAATGAGAAAGTCGCCGACGAGCGCTTGCAGCGCCCTCCCCTCGGCAAGCCGCGCCTCGGCGAGGTCTTCCAAGGCGCGATCGATGTCGGCGGAGACAGCGCCTTCCAGCTCGGCCCGGCCCTCCGGATCATCGACGCCTTCGTCCGCTTCGATCACCCCGCGAAGGGCAAGCAGCCCATCAGCCGACGGTGGCGCGGCCCGTCCCGCCTCGATCAGGGGCGTCAGCGTGGCGAGATAACGCTCCAACAATTCGTGATTTATCTTCGGGTGGCTGGGCGCATCGACCTCACGAACCTGGAGGGCGATTCCCACCTGACCGCGCTGGAAGCGCTTCTGCGCCGCTTCGCGAGAAATGCGTTCGAGGGCTTCGAAGCCAGGCGGCCCGCGAAATCGGATCTCGAGATTTCTCCCATTGACGCTCCGCGCCTCCACCGACCACGTCCACCTTGCGAGCGCGCCTTCGCGTCGAGCGAAACCGGTCATGCCGCTCAGACTCATCGGCCCGCGCCGCCGGTG
>DATCEJ010000324.1:0-36240 GCA_036510135.1 Roseiarcus sp.
CTTAGCGGTTTCCCGACCAACGTCCGTCAACACGTCGCCAATCATCACTGCGGCGCCTGCCTTGGAGAGGGCAGCCGCCATGCCCGCGCCGAGGCCACGAGCGCCGCCGGTTACCAGTGCCTTCCGGCCGGCCAGGTCGAATTTGCTCATTGAACGATTCCTCCAGGATTAAATTATGCTGCTGCGGCCGGGTCGCTCTTCGCGAGGAGTCGGCCGTTCATCAATGTCGGAGGGAGCGGCGAGAGCCGGTGGGTCGCCAATATCACCGAGGGCGAGCATCGAATTGGCGCTGTCCCCCATGGCTTCCTCCCTGTCGTGACCGGCCCTCTTGCGGGGCTGAGCTAGGGGATGAAAAATTTTGACAAGTGTCAAGCTTTTCTTATACAAGTGTCAAAATAATTTTAGACGTTCGCCAAACTTCCGTGTCATGCGCTCGTCTACAGGGGAAGAGGATGCTGCTGCGTTCGTGGCGATGAGCTGATCCGCAGCGATCCCGATCGCGTTTGATCGCCCTTGTCCCCGTGCTATCCGAGGGGATCTCGGGACGTTCACGGCAAGGCGAGAGCAAATTTGCAGAAGGTGACGAGACTCGACAGGATTTCGCCTCAGCGGGCGGACAAGTTTGCCGAGCGCCGCGCGGAGCTCGCCGAGGCGGCCCTGCAGACCCTTTCGGAATTGGGCTACGCCCGCACGAGTCTGCGCGAGATCGCGCAGAATTCCGAGTTCACGCATGGCGTTCTGCATTATTATTTTCGCGACAAGGTCGATCTGATCCTTTGCAGCGTGCGCCAGTACAAGGCGCGATGCGTGACCCGTTACGACCGAGTCACCGCCGACGCGAGGACGTACGAAGACTTGATGACGGGCTTCCTTGCGGCGCTCGCGCAGACGATGCGCGACGAGGCGCATATGCATCGGCTCTGGTACGATATTCGCTCGCAGACCTTGTTCGAGACGGCGTTCCGCGCGGACGTCGCAGAACTGGACAAGAGCCTTGAGGACATGATCTGGCGCATCATGTGCCGGTTCGCTGAATTGACCGGCGAACCGCAGTCCGTGTCGCCCTCGGCGATCTACGCGATGATCGACGGGCTGTTTCAGCAGTGCCTTCTCAGGCACCTATCCGGCGATTCGCAAGCAATCGATCAAATGCAGGCCGACGTCAGACTGGTCATTTCGAAGATCACGAGTTCCTCGGCGCCGCCGGCTTGAAGTTCGGACAAAAACGCCGGTCTACGGTTCCTGTCGTCGGCGAGAGCGGCGCGCCGTCGCTTTCGGATGTTCACGCTCTCGGCCCACTCGGCATCTCGACGGCGTCGTCACGAAAACTCGGCTTTGGCCGAACGAAAGCAAGAAGAGCCCGGCTCGATTTCCGGCCGCAGTCGCTGCCCGCCAGTTCCGCAACGCTTCCTCTGCTACGCGGAAAACTGGGTGACGGTGAGGAAGGCGGCGTAACGGGGTTGGTAATCAAGCCACCCGATCCTCCAAGCAGGAGCGTTACGTCAGACGGAGAATAGGGTTGTCGCCCCCGGGAGAAAGAGGCGATCGACGATCCGCTCACCGAAATTCTGCGAGCCGGCGCGCGTCGGTTGATCGCGGGAGTGTCGATTTCCGCCGGGCTGGAATCACGTCGAGCTCAGCACGCGCACCGCTTTGGCCGCCGCGGAGGTCCGATTCTCTACGCTGATTTTGAGATAGATCTGATCGAGATACTTGTTCACGGTGCGGTGACTGAGGCCCAGAATGTCGGCAATGTCGCGGTTCGATTTGCCCGCCGCAATCCACAGAAGCACGTCGGCTTCTCGGTCCGTCAGGGGAAAGGCGGTCCGCAAGGCTGTTTTCTCGGCGTTCTCATCCGCCACGGCGAGACGCAGCAGGATCTCGCCTTCCGACACCTTGCCCACATAGGCGATCTGCAGGTAGCGGTCGCCCACTTTCATCCGCGCGTTCGCGCCGCGCTCGACGGGAGGAGAGAGGCAACTGGCGAGTTCGGGAGGCACGGTGAAGGCGATCGTGTCGTCATAGCCGAACACGTCAATCAGCAGGTGTGTCGCCTGTGGCGTGCACCAGACCGCGCGTCCCAGGCTGTCGACCGCGATCAGATAGCGCCCCGTCATGTCAAGCGCCGCCCGCGCGCTCCTCACGCTCTGCGCGGTTGCGAGGTGCCGTCTCAAGCGGGGCAAAAGCTCCTCGGGGATGATGGGTTTTGTCACGTAGTCGATTCCGCCCGATTGGAATCCCTTGATGATGTGCTCGGTCTGGCTGAGGCCGGTCATGAAGATGACGGGCAGATCCGCGTAAGCCGGATTCTCCTTCAGGCGCCGGCACGTCTCGAAGCCGTCGACGCCGGGCATGACTGCGTCCATCAGCACGATGTCGGGCCGAACGCGCTCGATCACGGAGATCGCGGATTCGCCCGTGAGCGCGACGAGAACAGTCAGCCCCGCGTCTTCCAGCGCGTCGGTCAAAAAGTTGAGCGACTCGACCGAGTCATCGACTACCACTACGGTGTATCGGCTCTTCATTGTTTTTCCGCCCGCTGGATGAGGTCCGACAGGACGGCGATGTATTGCGGAAAATCGAGGTTGCGAGACATCGGCTCCAGTTTTTCAACGAGCCAGCGGTAGTCGTCGGGCTGGCTGGCGAGGTCGGCGAGCTTCTGGCGAATACCGCGCACGTAGCCGATCTCGCCGAGACGACGAAGATCGTCGAGCTCCCGCAGACTTGGCAGGGTTTCCGCGCTCCGCCGATCGTCCTGCTGCTCTCTCGCGTCTTCGTTCGTCTTGCGGCTCTCCTCGTTCGCCAGAATCCATTTGACGCGCAGGAGGTCGCCCAGCGTCTGCAGCAGGCTGTCCGCTACGAAAGGCTTGATGTGAGCGGCGTCGTGATGCCCCGCATTGTCGCGGTGCGAGTCGATCTCATGCGCGTTTCCCGAGACCATGACAATACGCGAATGAGGAGAAACGGATGTTCGCAACGCCAGCGCGGCCTCCCAGCCATTCATGTCAGGCATCGAAACGTCGAGCATGACGAGGTCTGGCTGACAGTCGCGAGCCAACTCGAGGCATTGGCGCCCGCTCTCGGCGATAATGACGGAAAAGCCGATCCCGCCCAGGATCTCCGCCATGATCTCGCAATGCGCCGGATCGTCATCGGCGACGATGATCGCACGCCGGGACCCTTCATAGCCCACGATCTGGCGTGACGGATCCGGCTTTGCGTGCGGATGGGTCACCTCCGCGAGCAGCAGGCGGACCCTGAAAGCGCTGCCCTCTCCCGGCGCGCTTTTGAGGCTGATCTCGCCGCCCATGATCTGCACCAGCATTTTTGTGATCGTGAGGCCGAGTCCCGTGCCCGGCGCGGCAAACCCCTTCGGCTGCTTGGCCCGCTCGAACGGCTCAAAAATTCGTGTTTGATCGTACAGGTCTATGCCGCAGCCAGTGTCGGTCACTTCGATCTCGGCGAACATGTTGCGGTAATGCGCTCGCACGCCCACGCTCCCGTACTGGGTATATTTGATTGCGTTCGACAGAAGGTTGATCAGGATCTGGCGCAGCCGGCGTCCGTCTCCATACACGACTTCCGGGACGTTGCCGTCCATCTCGAAATTGAAGGCCAGTCCCGCGGTGTTCGCCTGAACGCGGAACATGTCGGCGAGCTCTTCGAGCGTCTCGCGCAGGGCCACCTCTTCACGGCTCAGATAGAACCGCCCGGACTCGATTTTCGAAATGTCGAGGAGGCCATCCACGAGGCCGGACATGTGCTCCGCGCTGCGCCGCACGACGTTGATCGCGTTCGAGCGTCCCGCCGGGATCGACCGGTCGTTTGTCAGGATCTGGGCGTAGCCGAGGACGGCGTTCAACGGCGATCGCAATTCGTGGCTGATGCCAATCACGTAGCGGCTCTTCGCGAGGTTCGCCTCTTCCGCCGCTTCCTTGGCTTTCGTTAGCTCGGCGTTGGTTGCCTGCAGCGCCCCGTCCGTGCGCCGATGGGCGTCGATCTCCTCAATCAGAAGCGTCGTCTGTCGCTCCGACTCCCATTGCGCGAGATGGCGGCTGTCCCCCGCGAGCACGATCATCCAGGCGGCGACGGCGCCGCAGATGATGAGCGCCCAGAACGTGGTCCAGGACATCGCCGAGATCAACGCGGCCTGTTCGGGATGGCCCGCCCGCGCCTGCATGTTCACGAAGATAACGATGCAGCCGACGAGCGCCGCCAGCGGCAGGAACGCCGTCGCATAGTTGACCGTCCAGCGGCGGGAGACGACCGCCGTCTCTTCCTGGCTGGATCCGCCCAGCAATCCGTTGATCTGCGCGGCGAGACGCTGCGACGACGGCTTGCAGCGATCGCCGCAGCGGGCGTCCAGCGTGCAGCACAGGGAACAGATCGGGCCATCGTAGGCCGGACAGGAGGCCATGTCCGGCTGGTCGAACGCATATTCGCACACACAGCATGTTTGGCGTGGCGAGCCTGGCAAAGGTCGTTCCGGCTCCCGGGCAAGATAGTGGCGACCGCCAGTCAGAAAGGCCAGGATCGGCGTGACTGCAAAAGCCGTAAAGAGTCCGATGAACCCAGCCAGCGCCTCCGCGCGCGCGCCCAAAAGGCCGGTGAACGCAGAAATCGCCAGAATCGTCGCGAGCGTCATTGCGCCGAAGCCGACGGGATTCGTGTTCGGAAGATAGGCGCGTTTGAACTCGATCCCCGCGGGACTGATGCCCAGCGGTTTGTTGATCGCGAGATCCGCGGCCAAGGCGCCGATCCACGCGACGGCAAGGTTGGAGTAGACAGCCAGGATCGTGCCGAGCGCGTCATAGACCCCGAGCTGCGTGATCAGAAGCGAGATCGCGACATTGAACACGAGCCACACGACCCGGCCCGGATGACTGTGCGTCAGTCGGGAGAAGAAATTCGACCAGGCGATCGAACCTGCGTATGCGTTCGTCACATTGATCTTGATCTGGGAAACGATGACGAAAACGACGGTGGCGGCGAGCGCGAGCTGGCCCGATCCGAACACATAACCAAAGCCGACCCGATACATATCGACAGGCTCGGCCGCCTGGTAGGGAGCCAGGCCGTGGTTCAGGGCCAGAACGACGAGCAGGGAGCCAGCAAACATCTTGGCGCCGCCGACGAGGATCCATCCGGGGCCTCCGACGAGCATCGCGGACCACCAACGCCAGTCGAGCTTCGACCGATCGCGGGGAGGCATGAAGCGCAGGAAGTCCGCCTGCTCGCCGATTTGCCCCATCAGCGAAAAGACCACGGAGGCGGCTGCCCCGAACAGGGCGAGATTGAAGCTGTTGTCCCCGTGCGACAGGCCGGCAAATCCCGTCCACGCCTGGAACGCGTCAGGCGCCTTCGCCGCGATGGCGAGGAAGGGAGCAAGCTGCAGGACCGTCCAAAGAGGCTGGGTCCACAATTGGAGGCGGCTGATCAGGGTGATTCCGTAGGCGACGATCGGGATGATGACGATCGACGATACGGCGTAGCCGATGGGCAGCGGCATGCCGAAGCCCTGCTCCAACGCGACCGCCATGATCGACGCCTCAATCGCGAAAAAAATGAACGTGAATATCGCGTAGACTAGAGAGGAGAGCGCCGAGCCAAGATAGCCGAAGCCGGCGCCGCGCGTCAGCAGGTCGATGTCGAGCCCATAATGGGCGGCATAATATCCAACCACCAGCGATGTCAGGAATATGAGGACGCAGACGATCGCGATCGCCAGTGCTGCGTTAAAAAAACCGGACTGAAGCGTAATCAGTCCGCCGATCGCTTCGAGCGCCAGGAACGAAATGGAGCCAATGGCGGTGTTGGCGACGCGCGCATGCGACCAGCGGCGGCCCGAGAGCCCGGTGAAGCGCAGAGCGTAATCTTCAAGCGACTGGTCGGCGACCCACCTGTTGTACTGCCGCCGGATTCGCATGATCCGTTGTGGCGCGGACATGAACTCGAACCTCGCCCCGTCCCCCTGGCGCCCCGTTCCCCAACTCGAACGCCACCTGTTCTACGGAAGCGGTAAAGGCGCTGCAACTCGGCGGGTGATCATCCAGGGCCGCTCAGTGGCTGATCATCCAGGGCCGGGCGGAAGGGAAACTCTTCGCGCCCGACGCGGCGGAAACGCTGCGCTTCCCAATTTTGCCGCGGCCACAGCAGCCGCAGCCAGGGCCATGCTTCGACGCGAGCTTGGGTTCATGGCGGGCCTCCTCGTTGACAGCGTTCGCCTTGCGCTTGCCCGCGTCTCTGCGGACAATGGCCGGCGCTCTCAAGATGGCCCGGGCCGACAGCGCGCCGCAGGCGCAGCGGAGCGGCTCTGCGCACTGCGCCATGGGGCGCAAGGCCGAGAAAGGGCCGCAGCGTTTACATTCGTAGTCATAGACAGGCATGGGGCCTCCAGATCGGGTGCGGGCCCGGTCGGCCGGAAGACCGGCCGGATCCTTCGCTACGTCGACGCTAGACGTCTGTCGACAGGGGCATGGCCACAGACCCGTCGATGAATTTCTGCGGGCCGGCTGCGCTCGGATTGATATCGAAATCAAAGATTTCCGTCGGCAGCCACAAGGTGGCGCAGGCGTTCGGAATGTCCACGACGCCGGAGATGTGACCCTGGACCGGCGCTGTCCCGAGGATGGAATAGGCTTGGGCGCCGGAATAGCCGAACTTCTTCATGTACTCGATCGCGTTGAGGCACGCTTGCCTATACGCGATATGCACGTCGAGATAGTGCTGCGCGCCCTGCTCGTCGACCGAAATGCCTTCAAAAATCAGATAATCTTTGTAATTTGGCGTGATCGGCGACGGCTTGAAGATCGGATTCTTGATCCCGTATTTTGCCATCCCGCCCTTGAGAACGTCGACCTTGAGATGCACCCACCCCGCCATCTCGATCGCGCCGCAGAAAGTGATCTCGCCGTCCCCCTGGCTGAAGTGCAGGTCGCCCAGGGACAGGCCGCCCCCGTCTACGTAGACGGGGAAGTAGACCTTCGCGCCGCGCGACAAGTCCTTAATGTCGCAGTTGCCGCCATGCTCGCGCGGCGGCACGGTGCGCGCCCCTTCGGCCGCGGCCTTGGCTTTCGCCTCTCCGGACAGCCTTCCCATGTGCGCCGTCTTGGCGAACGGCGCATTGGCCAGCGGAGGCACACGCGTCGGGTTGGTCGCGATGAAATCGACCTCGCGCTTGTTCCACGTTTCGAGCAGCTTGCGATCGGGCAGGCAACCGAACAGTCCCGGATGGATGAGCCCCGCGAAGTTCACACCCGGAATGTGGCGCGAAGAGGTGTAGACGCCCTTGAAGTCCCAGATCGACTTCTGGGCGAGCGGGAAGTGGTCGGTGAGGAAGCCGCCACCGTTCTTCTTCGAGAAGAAGCCGTTGAATCCCCACTCGTTGCCGGGCATCGCGCCGATGTCGAGCAGGTCGACCACGAGCAGATCCCCGGGTTCGGCGCCCTTCACGCCGATCGGGCCCGACAGGAAATGCACGATAGACAAATCGATGTCGCGCACGTCGTCGGCTGAGTTGTTGTTCTTGATGAAGCCGCCCGTCCAATCGTACGTCTCGACGATAAAGTCGTCTCCCGGCTTCACCCAGGCCACCATCGGAACGTCCGGGTGCCATCGGTTGTGAATCATATCGTTGTCGTAGGCTGACTGGCTCAGGTCAATTTTGATCAGCGTGTCGGTCATTCGTTCGCTCCGCCGTTCTCGGTCCTGAAGGATTAGCTCGCCAACAACTCTTTGATCGCTGAGTCGACCTTGACGATGTCTGGGCTTGTTCCCCTCGGATCACCGCCGAAATGACCCCAGTCTGTTTCCTGAACGCGGAGTTCGGCGTTCGGCATGTGCTTGACCTCGTACTCGCTGTCCGCCGGGGGGAAGTAGAGATCCGTAGAAGCCGGCATGACGATCGCCTTGGACTTGATGCCGGCGAGCGCCTTCTCGAAATTTCCGCCGTACTTTGGATCGCCCGAGATATCCGCTGTCTGCCAGCAGTCGAGAAGCGTCAGCAGATTGTTCGCGTCCTTGCCGAGGAAGAAGCCCTCCCAGAAAAACATCAGGAAGTCTTCGAGCGAAGAGTAATTCCAGGGAACGTCCGCCGGCTTTCCGTCGAAAGGACGCTTGGGAACCGTGAGCTCCAGCTTCTTGCGGTAGAACGTCTGGGAGAAGCCCCAACCCGCATAGACGCGGGCGGCGGCGCGCAGGCCTTTCTTCGGCTGCTCGTCATACATGCCGTCCATGAACGCCGCGTCGGCCGTGAGCGCAGCCTTCACGCCTTCGAGGAAGACGAAATTGTGCCGCGAGCAGCGCGCAGCGCCCGCGAAGGGCAGGATGCGCTCGACCATGTCCGGATAGGACGCGCCCCATTGGAAGGACTGCGCGGCGCCCATCGACCATCCGGTCACAAGCTTGATCTTCTCGATCCCGAATTTCTCGGTTACGAGCTTATGCTGCAGCTTGATCTGGTCATAGACCGTGACCTTGGGAAAGCATCCGCGGTCGTAAGGCGCCGCGGTATTGCTCGGCGAGCTTGAAAACCCGTTGCCAAGCATGTTGGGACTGATGATGAAGTACTTGGTGGGATCGACGGCCATCCCCTTCCCGATCATGAACTCGTTGTCCAAATGCGTAGCCGAGTACCATGTGGGAAAGATGATGACGTTGTCCTTCTTGGAATTCAGTTCCCCGTAGGTCTTATAGGCAAGCTTGGCGTCCCGAAGCGTCAGCCCGCATTGGAGGACCGCGTCCCCCAGATCGAACACTTCATAATCAACCATTTGCTCTTCTCCTGGAATCGCTGAAGACAGGATCGGGGTTCGAGGATGTGCGGTTCGCGCTCACGCCAGTAGACGCCCGTAGCCGACATCCCACGCGGCCAGCGCGAGATCACCGATCTGGAAAGGGGTCTCGAAGAACTTTCGCTCCGGCACATACACAATGAAATCGTCGTCGCCGATCGGATCCAGCATGACCTTCACAAACGATCCCTGATATTCGAGGGCCCGAACGCGCCCCGGGAGCGTCACCAGGGAGGAATCGATGGTCTCCGAAGGCTTCAGCAAAGCGATATCGTCGCGTCGGATAGCGACATCCGCCTGCGTGCCTCGCTCTGGCGCGCCCTCCGGCGCGCAGGGCACGCGAATTGCCTTCTGCTCCGGTGGGCGAAGGGCCACGATGCCGTCGGATTGGCCTTCGACGCGACCCGAAATCACATTCTGACCACCCAGAAACTCGGCGACATAGCGGTCCCTGGGAAAAGAATAGACATCGCGCGGCGGTCCGGCCTGGCGGATCTGGCCCTTCTCCATCACGATCACCATGTCGGCGAGCGCGATCGCCTCCTGCTGGGTGTGGGTCACGTGGATGAAGGTGATGCCGAGTTCCTGCTGCATGCGGCGCAGCTCGGTGCGCATCTGGACCCTGAGCTGCTCATCGAGCGCCGACAGCGGCTCGTCGAGCAGGAGGACGCGCGGTTGCGTGATCGCGGCGCGGGCGAGCGCGACGCGCTGCTGCTGGCCGCCAGAAAGCTGGTTCGGCATTCGGTCGCGCAGTTCCTCGAGCCTCACCTTCTCGATCATCGCGTCGGCGGTTTTCAACCGCTCGGCCTTCGGCACACCACGCACCCTCAATGAGAAGGCGATGTTGTCGCGGACGGACAGATGCGGGAACAACGCGTAGGACTGGAACATCATGGCGGTGCGCCGCTCGACCGGCGGCAGGCCGACGACGTTCTCGCCTCCGATCAGGATCTCGCCCTCGGTCGGATCTTCGTGGCCGGCGATCATGCGCAGGATCGTCGTCTTCCCGCATCCCGACGGACCGAGAAAGCAGCAATAGGAGCCGTCGGGGATTTCAAGATTGATGCCGTCGACCGCCTTGGTGAGGCCATCGTAACTCTTGACGACGCCGGCGAGTTCGATATGTCCCTGAGCCTTTGTCATGAGGTCCTCTTCAGTGGCTCGCCTCGCGCCGCGCGCGGCGCTTCTGCATCGAGGCGATGGCGTAGAGGCTCGCCACAATGATGATGAACGAGACGACCGTCGTGACGGTGCCCAGCGCGTAGAGCGATGGCGAGGTGATGTTGAGCGTCATGCTCCAGATTTCGAGCGGCAGCGTGTTCAGGGGGCCCGCGGTCTGGAGCGTGCGCGCGAACTCGTCGTAGGATAGCGTGAAGCCGAACAGAGCGACCGCGACAAGGCCAGGCGCGAGCACAGGGATCATCACGAGGCGGACCGTCTGCCAGCGGCTTGCGCCAAGGTCGCGCGAAGCTTCCTCCCAGGCATGGTCGAAGAGCGACAGGGCGGCGAACATCACGAGCACTCCGAACGGCAGCGTCCACGAAAGCTGAGCCCCGAGCGCGGAGCTGTACCAGTGGGTTTCGAGGCCGAGCGCGTTGAACAGGAGGCCCACTCCGATGCCAAGCACGAGGCCGGGGGCGACGAGACTGCCGATCATCATCATAAAAATTGTCGTGTCGCCGCGAAATCTTCGCCGGAACGCCAATCCAGCGAGAAAAGAGATCACCACTGTCAGGATCGTGACCACGATCGCGAGCTTGATCGACCGGTCAAACGCGCCTTTAATGTCGCCAGTGTGGGCCTGACTGAACAACTGGCCGAACCAATACAACGAGGGAAAGCCCCTGACCGGAAACACGAGGTCGCCGCGCACGTCCTGGAAGGAGAGGACGTAAATGCAGAACATCGGGCCATAGAGCGCGATCAGGTACGCGGTGAACAGCGTCGCCAGCGCATAGAAGGTCCAGGGGCGCTTGCCTTTGGAGGGCGCGAGCGCCTTGCCGCGGACCACGCGGGGCGTTTGCGCCGATGCGGACGACGCCCGTTCGGGGAAGGTTTGTGCCATGGCCGGCTCGGCGCTCACCGCGTGATTTCTTTGCGAATGTCGACTGTGCGCAGAATCAACGCCACTGCGACCATCAGGACGACGGTCAGAAGCACCGCGCTGGCGGCGGCCTTCGGATATTGCAGCACGCCAACATCCTCGTAGAAGGCGCCGACGACGGAGGCCGAACCACCGCCCGACATCACCTTGACGACGAAGAAGTCGCCCATGACGATCGAGACGACGAAGATCGAGCCAAGGGCGATGCCGCTTTTAGAAAGCGGCAGAATGATCAGGCGCATGACGTCGAAACGGCTGGCGCCCGCGTCAACAGCGGCTTCCACAAGCGCCTTGTCGATCCGGCCCATCGAGTTGAAGATCGGCACGATCATGAAGATCGTGAGCTGATGCACGTAGGCGACGACCACGGCGAAGCTCGAGAAGAGCAGGAACTCCAGCGGCTCGTGGATCAGTCCGGTCTCAAGCAGCGCGGTATTGATCAGCCCCTGCTTTCCAAGCAGGGGAATCCACGAAATCATGCGGATGATGTTCGACGTCCAGAACGGGATCGTGCAAAGCAGAAAGAGGCCGAGCCCCAGCAGCCGATTGCGAACGTGAAAGACAAGGAAGTAGGCGACGAAGAAGCCAATTACGAGGCTGAAGAACCAGGTCAGAACAGTGAACTTCACCGTCTCCCAGTAGAGGTTGAACGTGAGGCCCGAGGTGAGGATTTCCCGGTAGCTCGACAAATCGAACGCGGGCGTCATCCCTCCAAAGCCATCGGTCTGGAAGACGCTAGCGGCGATCACCGCAAGCAGCGGCGCGAGAAAGAAGGGACCAAGAACAAGCACCAGCGGCGCTATGCACGCCCAACTGAAGGCTTCTCCACGACGATTGGCGCGCGCCGTCGCGACGGCAGCGGATTGGGCCACTGGGAAGCTCCACAGCCGAAGGAGACGAAAAGTTTAACAAAAACGATTCTGGACGTGAGCGGCGGATGGAAGCCCGCCGCCCACTCCCACGCGTCTCATGCGACTTTGAAATCGTTCCAGCGTTTGTTCATGTAAGCGGACTCGTCCATCAGCGTGTTCCAGCACGAGATGTTGGTGACGCGCTCGATGAAGGAGCCGCCGTCCCGCTTGGTGCCGACGGGCTCCATCGGCTGACCGAACGGATCTTTGACGATTTCCGGAGAGGGCTTGCCCTCGTACCAGTATTGCCACTCGGCGTCGGTCATGAACTTTTTCGCGGTTGAAGGCACGGGGCTGTAGTAGCCGTAACGGCTGACAAACGCGCCCTGCCAGCCGGACAGGTACCAATTGAGATATTCGTACGCGGCGTCGAGTTTCTTGCCGGTGAGATGCCTCATAAGCCCCATGCCGTTGCACCAGCCGCGATAGCCTTCCTTGCCGTCCTTGATGTTCATCGCCGCATAGGAGCAAGGGATCTGCTTGACGCGCACCGCCGCGACCGCCGGCGACCACATCGACTGGATGATCACTTCGCCCGCGGCCATAAGGCTGACCGACTGCTCGAAGGTCGTCCAGGTGGCGCGGAATTGCCCGTCCTTCTTGAGCTCGATCAACTTGTTGATAGTAAAGTCGATCTCGGGCTTCGTCATGTTGCCCTTGTCGCCATACTTGATCAGGTCGGCGCTCTCGAAGCAGAGGGCGGCGTCCATGATGCCGATAGCCGGAACGTCGAGGATCGCGGCCTTGCCTTTGTACTTCGGGTTGATGAGTTCCTTCCACTCCGTGACAGGGTGGCCGATAAGATCGGGCCGATAACCAAGCGAATCGGCGTTGTAAACTTGCGGAACGTTCGTCATCCAGTCGCTCACGCCGTCGTGCAGTTCGGTGGCGTCCTTGCTCGCAAGGTAGAGCGCTTGGTAGGGCGAAATGCCCTGACGCGGAATCTTGTGGCCGTCGAGTTCGCCCTTGGTGAAGATCGGCAGGAAGTTATCGAATTCCTTTATCTTCTTCGTCTCGATTCCCTGGATCACGCCGCGCTTCGCCGCGAGCTTGGCCTGCCACCCTTCGAGATCGGCGATGTCGACCGTGTTCGGCTGCGTGATGAAGCGGTTGATGGCGGCCGAGGTGTCGAGATTCTGCATCGACACCTTGAAGCCGAGATCTTTGGACGCCTGCACCCCAATAGGCTGCACGACGGAATAGGACACGCCAATGTGGCGAAGCTCGATGTCCTTAATGTCCTGCGCCCAGACAGTGGGAAAGCCGCGGATGGGATCCCCGACGACTGCGGCGCCCGCAACAGCCGCGGCGCCTTTCAAGAGCGAGCGACGCGAAGGCCGCTTGGCCCCGGATTTGGAGATCTTCGTCATTCCAGTGTCGTCATTCGTCATGGCACACACCTCCGCGTTCATTTCCGAGAATTTCGGCGTCGATCCGTTTGTCGTTGTTCGAAGGTCCGAGTCCTTCATTCGGGAGCCGCGCTTAGGCGATTGATCGATGAGGGGGTTCGCTTGTGGAACAGGCTACGGCGCGATGATGAAGCGCCGAAAGTAGTCATTTGACTAGGTCTAGCGAGGGCGTGCGAATTATTGTCCTGGCCGATATCCGGCCAACGAGAATGAAAGCTCAGTGGTCTCGATCTCGCGTTCCGGCTTCGATCGCCACGGCGCCGTCGATACCAAAGGCGTTCAAGGATCGGACCAGTGCGCCAGCCGTGAAGCGTCGCCCGATCAAGACAAGCGAGCCATCCCAAGTGCCGCCGGTCGCGGTTTCGTCGGGCAATATCTCCGGGGACTGGACGACCTTGCGGACGCTCTGAAGAAGGAGGCGACCGCGCGGTGTCCGAACTACCCCCTTTATCCGCACGATGTCGTCGCCGCGGGCATGAATCAACGCGCTGAGCCATACCGTGAGCGCCGGCCAGTCGGGTGTCTTGCCGAGGTCCAGCGTGGCGGCTTCGATCGGCGCCGCTGCCCTGGCGCCTGCGACCGGCAGGTCCTCGGCATCGACGCCCGACGCATCCGGCAAGCCGGTAGGCGAGCCCATCACGGAGCCCGACAATGTCGCACCCGGATTGAGGGTGCGAAGGGTCGCGATAAGGCGGCGCAAGCGCTCGGGCTGCGCGGCGTCCATTTTGGTGACCACGAGCCTGTCGGCGGTCTCGATCTGCCGCCGTCCGAGATCTTCGTCCCGAATTTGCGCGAGTCCATGCAGGGCGTCGACCGTTACGATGATCTCACCCACCACGATGTGATGCTGCAGGACGGGATCTGCGGTTATGGCGCCGACGATGCGGCCCGGGTCGGCAAGCCCGCTGGTTTCAAGCACGATGTGATCGATTCTCGGCGTGGAGAAATCTCCCCCCACTCGATCGTCGCAGATGTCGCGAAGGAGTGTCACCAGGGCTGGGCGCATCTCGCAGCAGGCGCAGCCGCCCGCGAGAACACGCAGCCGCGTCGAGCCGACCAGCAGAGCGTCGTCGACCGGCGCGACCGCCGCTTCGTTGACCACCACCAGGGCGTCTTGCAGCAAGTCATGGTGGAGATGATGGCGCAGCCAAGTGCTCTTGCCGGAGCCGAGAAAGCCGCCGAGAATCGTGAGCCGCATCCGACCTTCGCGCGGATCGCTCGTCAAGGGGCCGGCGCCTCGCCGACGAAGCAGGGGTCGAGCGGATCGACCGGGCGACCGGCGATACGCTCGGCGGCCTCCCAAAGTTCGCTCAGATTGTTGACCACCACTTGATGGCCGGTCTGGCTCGCCAAAGTGGAATTGAAGCCTGAGCCGTCGTCATGGACGGCCAGGCCGTAGCAGGCGAGCACTGGGGTGAGGATGCGAACCCGTTGCAGCCGGCCGCGAATGCGGTCGAAGGCGCTGCCTGCACCCGCGTCCGTCCAATGGCCCTGTGCGGCCGGAAACCCGCAATTCGCACACATCCTAGGGCCTGTCCGCTCGTTGTCTTCAGATCACCGGGGGTCGTTCCTTACCGCTGAAAGGATAGCGCTTCCGGAAGTCTTCTGCGACCTCCTCGAAGGTCGCCCAGCGAACACCCGCATGGCCGTTGACGTATTCGATCAGCCGTTCGAGCATCATGATAACTTGCGGGCGGCCGCTCACGTCCGGATGGATGGTGAAGCAAAACGCAGCATAGTCCATCTCACGATAGACCCAATCGAATTGCTGGCGCCACAGATCCTCGATGTCGCGAGGATTGACGAAGCCATGACTGTTCGGAGATTTTTTGATGAACATCATCGGCGGCAGATCGTCGACGTACCAGTTGGCGGCAATACCAACCAGATCGATTTCCTTGCCGTGCTGGAGGGGTTTCATCCAGTCATTCGCTTGTTTGGAATAGTCGATCAACGTCCAGCTGTCGCCAACCCGCGCGTAGAAGGGCTGGAAGTCGCGATAGCCCTGGCTGTGATCATATTTGAATCCATACTTCTGCAGGAGCGCCGCGGTCGACGCCGACATCTCCCACCATGGCGCCACATAGCCGCGGGGCTTCTTGCCGCTGAGCTTCTCGATGACCTCGATGGATTTCACGAGGACCGCCTCTTCCTGTTTTGGCGTCATTGCGACCGGGTTCTCGTGAGAATAGCCGTGCGCGCCGATCTCGTGACCTTCCTCCACGATCTTGCGGCACTCGTTCGGAAAGGTGTCGATGGAATGCCCCGGAATGAAGAACGTGGTCTTCAACTTGTATTTCTTGAACAGGTTCAGCAGGCGGATGATGCCGACCTCGCTCGCGAAAATGCCGCGCTGAATATCGGACGGCGAGTCGCCGCCGCCGTAGGACCCGATCCAGCCCGCTACGGAATCGACGTCCGTGCCGAACGCACAGACGATCTCTTTAGCCATGCCTACTCTCCTTGGTTGGCCTGTTGAAACCGCGAGGCCACAAATGCGCCAGCGCCGTGGCCGAAGACCGGATCACCTGCTCCCCGGAAATGATGTCAGATTGGGCTGCGCCAGATGTCCGGCTCAGTCGCGAGGCGCTCAGTTCGGAACCGGGATGGGCTTCACCCGGTTCGGCTCGAGCCAGTCGGCGGGAGGTTTGCAGTCCGTGCAATTCACGCCCGGCAGGTCGTCCGCGTAAGTCACCGCGGGCAGCGGCTTGATCGTGGCGCCGGACATTGCTGTGCCGTTCTGCACCGCCGTCAGGTTCAGCTCTGGCAGCAAGTCGCCGTTCAGCGCGGTGTCGATGAACAGCGCCGGCACCTTACTTTCCGGGAAGGTATTGCAGCCGTTCTCGAACGCCAGACCGCTGCACAGCTTGATCTCTTTATACGGCACCCAGGGCAGCGGGTATTCGACGTTGTGCGCCGTCAGCTTGAGCTGGCCGGTCAGGACTTCCATCATCACCTTGAACGCATAGGGTCCATCTGCCGGGCCGAAGCTTGCCGACAACCCCTTCAGCCCTTTCGCCTGCAACGCCGCGTCGCCGATGTCCAACCGATAGCCGTTGTTTGATTGCCCGGCGATTACAACCAGTCGGTCGGGCCGGTGCTGCTGCACCGCCTGCAACGAGCCATATGTCCCGTCGACCGTCCAGATCGCGTCAATGTTCGGGTGAGCGGCGATAACCTTTGCCACATTCTCCTGCGACGTGGCGTCGTTCCAGTTGCCGTAGAAGTCGCCGACGATCTTGATGCCGGGGTAGCGCTTGAACACGCCCAGCGCCTGGCGGTCCATCAGATCGGTCAGGGCTGTGCCAGCGACCCCGTGGTTGATCACCATCTCGCCCTTGCCGCCCATCTCGTTGACCATCCACTGCGCCGAATTGGCGCCGTAGCGGCCCGACAGGCTGCTTACATTATAGGCGCAGGGCGCGGTCACGGTGCTGTCATAAGCGAACATCAGCACGTTATGCTTGCATCCCTGTTCAATCACGCGATTCAGCCCGGTGCCGGACACCGGATAGAACAGAATCGCATTGGCGCCCGCCGCAATCATACTTTGCAAGTCGGAGATCTGGTGTTGAACGTCGGTGCCGGAGATCACGGTCTTGAACTCGACCGTCTTGTCGTAGGGCGGCGTGCCAGCCAGGGCCTTGACGCCGTTGGCGGCCGCGGTTTGCCAGACGTTGCCGCTATAGCTGAGGTCGAGGAACACCTTGTAATGTTCCCCCTGGGCCGAGGCAGGTTGCGCCAGTCCTCCTAGGATGAGCGCAAGCGCGCCGGCACAGTGAAGTAGGGGCTTCGGCAATGTCTTGAGACGTCGTGGCAAACCATTCATGATTATCTCTCCCTTTCGCTCAGTTGCTCCAGCGTCGTAATGCGCCCCAACGCTCGCTCTGCAGTAACAGGGCGCCAACGATGATGACGCCCTCGATAATGTTGCGCAACCCCTGCGATAGGCTGAGCACTGTGATGACGGTCTCCAGCGCACTCAAGAAAATCGCGCCGGCGAATGTGCCGAGGTAAATCCCCTTGCCACCGACGACGCGCGCACCGCCGATGACCACCGCCGCGATCGTCGGCAGCAGCAGTGGATCGCCAATATCGAGCGTTGCGGCCGAGGAATAGCCGGCCAGAAGCAGCCCGCTGACACCCGCGCACAATCCGCTTAGCGCATAGGCCAGAATGGTCAGGCCGGAAATCGGCAAGCCGAGCACCGATGCGGCCCGCGGGCCGCTGCCAATGGCGTAAAGCTGGCGCCCTTCGGCGGTGCCATTCTGAAAGATGGCGGCGATGACGACAAAGCCGGCGATCAGATAGATCGGAATCGGCACGCCCAGCCAATGCCCGCTCATCAATGCCTGCAGCGCCGGCGCAACTGGCCGCTGCGCAAGACCCGACGTAAAGCCAAGCCCGACGCCGAAAAAAGTAATGCCCGAAGCGAGCGTCATGATGAATGGCGGCACCTTTGCAAGCGCGATGCCTAGGCCGTTGATCATCCCAATTGCGGCGCAGAACGCCAGCGTCGCTGGCACAGCCCAAGGCAAGGAAGCGTTTTGCCCGTTGGTCAGCACGGAAATCATCATCGCGCTGAGGCCCGCCACGACACCGATCGACAGATCAATCCCACCCAAAAGGATGGTCAGCCCTTGGCCGAAGGATGCCACCACGAGGAAGATCGAGGTCACCAGCACGGCGCTGAGCTGCTGCGTCAAGCTGGAACCCGGATTAAGTATCTTGGTGGCGATGATCAGCAGCGCCGCGCAGGCCAGCACCACGGCGACCGGCAGCAGCTCGGGGTTGGCCCGGGCAGCGTGCGCCCGAAGCCTTGCGGGCTTGGATTCGCTCAAGGTCGGGGCGTCGCGCTTTGCCATTCAGCCCCCCCTCGCCGACGCCGCCGCAGCCGCAGCACCGAAAGATTGCCAACGAAGAGGGCGACCAACATGATGATGCCGCTGAACACACTAGTGTAGAACGAAGCCGCGCCGAGCGCGAACAGCATTTTCTGCATCACCGTCAGAATGCCAGCGCCGACGACGCTGCCGAACACGCCGCCGCGCCCCCCTGCCAATGAAGTTCCCCCTATGGCGACCGCGGCATACATGAACAGCAGAAAGGTGTTGCTCGCCCGCGGATCGCCGCTGCCGGTCTGGGCGCTGAGCAAGTAGCCGGCGCAGCCGTAGGCGGCGCCGGCGAGCACAAAGGTCAGCAGCTTGGTGCGACGCACGTTGAGGCCCGACAGACCGGCCGCGTTCTCGTCGGAGCCGACCGCATAGATGGCGATACCCAAGCGGGTGCGGGCGAAGACAAACCATAGCATCAGAACGCCGACGATGATCACCGCCGCCACCGGCACGACGTCGGCGATGTCCCCCGTCAAGCCGTTGGCAACGGTGTCGGACACTTCACCGCCGGGGGCAGCCAGAATCACCAGCGCCACGCCTTCGCAGGCGATCATCGTGCCGATTGTCACCGCCAGCGACTGGAGCCCGAGCCCGACCACCAGCCAGCCATTGATAAGCCCCACCGCGGCTCCGATCAGCACCACTGCGACGAGCGCGCCGAACCAGCCGAGGATGCCGACGCTCGTCGTGGCCACGACGACATTGGCGATGGCGATGACACCGATGCCGGAGAGATCGAATTCCCCGGTGAGCACCACCAGCGTCAGCCCGGCCGCGGCGATTGCCAGTACAATGGTATTGTCAAGCAGGTTGGTAATGGCGAAAACCGAGGTCGCACTCGCCTCGCTGATTGCGTAAACAAGATACATCACTAGGTAGATCAGCACCGCGATCGCCGCCCCGCGAGCGGGACGCAGTCGCGTGGCGAGCGACATCACGGTGACCCCCCCGCGATTGGTTGCGCCTGCGCCGCCTGGCCGGAAGCGAGCGACAGCACCAGCTCCTGCGACAGCGCTCCCCCACTCACCTCACCGGCGATATGGTTGCGGTAAAGCACCAAGCAGCGATCGCAAAGATGCACCAACTCGTCGAGTTCGGTGGAGTAGAATAAAATGGCGCCGCCGTCATGCACGAAGGCGCGCATCATGCGGTAGATGCTCTGCTTGGCGCCGACGTCCACCCCGCGCGTTGGGTCGAACAGCAACAGGCAGCGCGCGCCCACGACCAAAGCGCGCGCCAGCACCGCCTTCTGTTGGCTGCCGCCGGAGAGGTCGGTGATGGGCAGGGGTAGGAAATGCTCAGGCAGATCGACGTCCGGGATCACCTGCTCCACCAGTTGGCGCTCGCGCTGCTTGTTCAGGAAATGCAGCGGACTGACGCGCCGGATAACGGGCACAGAGATATTGGCGATGGTCGATAGATCCTTGAAGATTCCTTCGGTCTTGCGCTCCTCCGGCACCAGCACCACGCCCGCTGCGCGAGCGACCCTCGGCGAATGTAGCCCACGGGCCGTCCCCGCCACCGCGATGCGCCCACCGCGCAGAGGATGCAGCCCGACCAGGGCTCGGAACAGAGGTCCCTGGCCGTGGCCTTCCAGCCCGGCGACGCCGAGAATTTCGCCGGGCTGCAAAGCAAAGCTAACATCTTCAATGCCCTCTCCGGTGAGATGGCTTGCCTCCAACGCTGGCACGTCCTGGGGGCGCGCCGCAGAGGGGGCGGCGATGAACTGCTCGACCGCCGAACGCCCGGCCATGCTCCTGAAGATGTCGTCATTGCTCATCTCCGAAACCGCTTGGTCGAGCACCTTCTGTCCGTTACGCAGGATGATGCAGCGCCGGCAGAGACGACGAATCTCATCGAGCTTGTGAGTGATATAGAGGATCGAGACGCCCTCCTTCAACACGCGGTCGATGAGCCCGAACAGCCATTCCCGATCAGATAGGGCCGAGGTGGGCTCGTCCAGCAGCAATACCGAGGGATTGCGGGCGAGCGCCCGAATGATCTCGACTCGCTGGCGCACGCCGAGCGGCAGCGAGTCGACAATGTCGCTCGGCCGAATGTCGGCAGCGCCCCAGTCCGCCAACGTCGCCTCCGCTCGTCGTCGCAACTCGCGTCCAGACACCAGCCCTATCGCGTTCTTCGGGGCGTCGGGCAGCGCCAGATTGGTGGCGACCGACAAGCTTGGCACCAAGCTGAGTTCCTGGAAGGCCGTTGAGACGCCCAGCCGGTTGGCGTCCACGATCGACGTCGGCCGGAATCGATCACCCTTTAGGCGAATCTCGCCGCGGTCGGGCGAGACCACGCCACTCAGCGCCTTGACCAAGGTTGACTTGCCGGCGCCGTTCTCTCCGAGCAAGCCGCAGACCTCGCCGGCATTCAAGGCGAAAGACACGTCCTCAAGCGCGATTGTGGCGCCGTAACGCTTGGCGAGATCGTCTACCTGGAGAACCAGAGGTCTCACCGCTCGCGCTCCGCCCGTGTCCGCGGCTTGAGCACCGCCATTGGTCTGACCTTTACCAAAGTAGCATCGGCTCTTTTGCGTGGTCAAGGATGACCTCCGCTTCACCGCGCGGCCACCGAGGGACGCAATGTCGGATCATCATTTGCGGTCAAGCTTGCAGCTCTTTGCGGAGCAGCGCGAACAGGTCGCTCTTGGCCTCGAAACCGACGCCTGGCCTGTCGGGCAGGCGGATATGGCCCTCGACGACGTCAGTGTCATCCGCAAAGCCGCCAAAAGGGCGGAACAGGTCGGGATAGGACTCGTTGCCGCCAAGGCGCAACCCCGCCGCGATGTTGAGCGACATCTGGTGGCCACCGTGCGGCACGACTCTGCGGTTCGACCAGCCGTTCTGCTTGAGAACGTCGAGCGTGCGCAGATATTCGACGAGACCGTAGGACAACGCGCAGTCGAACTGCAGCCAGTCGCGGTTCGGGTCCATGCCGCCGTAGCGCAGCAGGTTGCGGGCATCCTGGTGAGAGAACAAATTCTCGCCGGTGGCGGTGGCGCCAGCGTAGCGGGCGCTTAACTCGGCCTGCAAAGCGTAGTCCAGCGGGTCGCCCGCCTCCTCGTACCAGAACAGGCCATAGGGCTCCAGCGCGCCCGCATAGGCGAGCGCCGTGTCGAGGCCAAACCGCCCGTTCGCGTCGACGGCGAGGTTCCGGCCCTCCCCCACGATAGCCAACACCGCCTCGATCCGCTTCAGGTCTTCGGCGATCGACGCGCCGCCGATCTTCATCTTCACGGTCGTGTAGCCGCGATCGAGGTAGCCGCGCATCTCGTCCTGCAAAGAGGAGAGATCCTCGCCAGGATAGTAATAGCCCCCGGCCGCATAGACCCAGACCCTGTCGTCTGGCGCGCCGTCGCCGAACCGTTCCGCGAGGAGGCGATAGAGCGGCTTTTCCGCGATCTTGGACACCGCGTCCCAAAGCGCCATGTCGAGGGTACCGACAGCGACCGAACGCTCTCCGTGGCCGCCGGGCTTCTCGTTGCGCATCACGACGGCCCAGATGCGGAACGGGTCGAGGTTTGCCCCGGCGTCGTCGAGCAGGTCCTCCGGATTGGCTTCCGCGAGGCGGGGCAACAGCCGCTCGCGCATCAGCGCGCCCTGGCCGTAGCGGCCATTGGAGTTGAAGCCGTAGCCCACCACGGGCGCGCCGTCGCGCACCACGTCGGTCACCACTGCGACGATCGAGCAGGTCATCTTCGAGAAGTCGATGAAGGCGTTGGCGATCGACGAAGCGATCGAGACCGTCCGCTCTCGGATGTCGACGATGCGCATCGGCAAATCCTCCACTTTCCAGTCGTTCCGGAGCCCACACGCGACGAGATGGGGCCAATAACAGATCACTTGATCCCATTCGCCAACTGCGATCCAATGCCGTTATCTCCCTATGCGGAGAGCGGCATAGATCTGAGCTGGCTTACGGATTTCACGGCCCTGACCAAATGCGGCAGCTTTTTCCTCGCCGCCGCGCCGCATCACCCAGCCGGGCCTTCAGCCGACGGACCCAGGCGTTGGAGCAATGCACAGAGCCCCGTTCGAACGCGGTCGCGCGCTGTGATGCTGACCGAGGCGGGATGGCGTCTCGTGGCCTGGGCAGACACGCTGCACCGCCAGGTCGACGAAGCCTGCACCGACGCGCGAGCCCGCTTCCAGGTCTCGGTCGAGCCGCTGCGCGTCGCCGCAATCCATTCGCTGTCCCTCACGTGTTCTCCGACTGGATCGCGGCGATTTGCGGGCGGCTCAGCCTTGGACCCGTCCAGCTCGCTTTCGAAAGCCTCGCGGGTTGCGAGCGTCTGATTGGCGACGGATGAGCCCAGTTCCTGCTCGCCCGCCGCCATCCGGCGACCCCCGTCCGGCTGGACCCTGCCTTGTTTCGCCCGGCGTTGGTCGGGCTCGATGTCCTGGCGCTGGACTGCGCCAGGCGGTTGCGAATCTATCCGTCCTGCTCCATTCGAGGGCGAGGAGCATGAACCATGAGTTCGGTCATGACTGACGAGCCCGAGTCACAAGGCTGACGCCGGACGGCAAAATGTCCAAGCTCAAGGAGAAGCGACCGATGCGGCCCGCCCGCTCAGCCAGCGTCACCCAGGCGGTTGTCGCGGCGCTGCAGGGTATGATCCGCGACGGCACGTTCAAGGGCGGCATGGCCCTGCCGCCCCAGCGCGACCTCGCCCAGCAATTGGGGGTGAGCCGCGCTTCGCTGCGGGAAGCCGTCTCGATCCTCGGCACGCTTGGGCAACTGTCGATCGAACAGGGCCGCGGCACTTTCTTAGTTAGCACAATGGAAGGCGCCAGCCCAGGCCAGCCGATCGGCACGTGGCGGTTTGCGACTCGCTATTCGCCTGAGGAAGTTTACCAATTCCGGCTAATCGCCGAGAGCCAGGCGGTGCAACTCGCAGCCATGAACCATACCGACGAGGAATTGGCCGAGCTTAACCGCAATCTCGAACGCTTTCGGCAGGCCACACGGCAGGCGGATCTGGGCGCCTACGCGCAAGCCGATTTCGATTTCCACCGTCTTATTATCCGCTTTTCCCGTAATCGACTGCTCGCCGACATGCACGGGAGTTTCGCGGGCGTCCTCCTTGAAGCCCAGCGCCTGCCGCTGATCCGGCGCGACACATTGTGGGACCCGGTGCTGGAACACGAGCGTATTGTTGAGTCCCTTAAACGCAGCGATCCCGAGGGCGCTCGCTACTACATGCGCCAACACCTCAGCCGTGCATGCAGCCGGGCCGGCATCCGCATCATCCAGGTGATCTGATAGCTGAGCTTATCCGCCGAGTAGGTCGAATTCCGCGCGCATGGCCTCGCTTGATAACTCGGCGCCGAGCATCACGGCGGCCAGCACTCGCGCCTTCGGGCCGGTGAGATCACCGGCGAAAATCGCGTCGGCACGCTCCAGGTCACGGGCGCCCCCGTTACCGTAGATCGGCCGCACGCGTCCCCGCGGGCACCGCGAGGTGACTATCACCGGTACACCCGCAGCGATGATCTCGGCGATCGCCTTGGCGGCTGCCGGCGTCGCGTTGCCGCGCCCGAATCCCTCGATCACGATGCCCTTGGCGCCGCTGTCGGCCGCAAAGCGGAGGAAGCGGCCGTCGGAACCCATGACCAGCTTGATGAGGTCGACCCGGCTTTCGATCCGCTCCGCCACGAAGGTCTTGCGCAATACCGGACGGCGGTGGACCGACACCCGCTCGCCGTCGATCTCGCCCAGCTTGCCGTGTTCGTTCGATGCAAAGGTGTCGACCCGTGACGTATGGGTCTTGGTGACGTCGCGGGCGGCGTGGAACTCCTGCTCGAAGGCGACCATCACGCCGAGGCCGATCGCCGCCGGCGAGGCCGCGATGCGCACTGCGTCCGCGATGTTGCGGGGACCGTCGGGGTCGTGCGCGTCGGCGGCGCGCTGGGCGCCGGTGAACACCACCGGCTTGTCGGAAGCAACCACGAGATCGGCCAGATATGCGCTCTCCTCCATTGTATCGGTGCCGTGCGTGACGACGACGCCGGTCGTGGCCGGATCGGCAAGATGGCGTCCCACGCGCTTGGCCAGGCCGAAGGCGAGCGGCAGGTCGATGGCGAACGAACCGACATTGCAAAACTCGTCGACTACGAGTTCGACGCCGTCCAGCGGATCCTGGAGGCTTCGACGGAGGCTGTCGCCGTCTACGCTCGCCGCGGTATGCTCGCTTTGAGGATCGTGCCGCGACGCAACGGTGCCCCCAGTGGTAACCAGGACGATTCTGCTCATGCGTGCGGGCCTACGTCATTTGTCGCCAATTGGTCAGACCTTAGTGAGTAAGATCGGAACCGACTAGGGAGTTGCGACGCACCCTTGAGCATCGATTGCACAAAGTTCTGGGATTGACGACCAGTGATATATTGCGGCTCCCGCCACCCCCCAGGGCCTCGACATTGAATTCGACGTCAGCCTGGGCTCGATCGACACGCTCGGCGTCCTCTACGAATACATGCTCGGCTACAAGAAGTTGGCCGATCCCAATGCGCCCGGCGTGTTGCGCGAGGACACTGGCGTGCATCCCGACAAGCCGAACGGCCTCGCGCTCAAGGGCAAGCTTGCCGAGAGCTGGGAACTCGCGCCCGACGGACGCAAGGCCACGTTCAAAGCTACGCGAAGGCGTGAAGTCGAACTGGGGCAATCCCTTCACGGCCAAGGGTGTGAAATGGACCTGGGACCGCAAATTCAACCTCAAGGGACAGGGCCTGTTCCAGACAGCGGTGCTGGGCTTGCATACGCCCGATCAGATCAAGATCGAAGGCGACCACGCCATTTCGTTCAACCTCGACAAGCCGAACCCGATATTGCTCAAGCAGCAATGCAACCTGGCGAACCCAATCTACGACGGCCGCCAAATGCGCCGAAGTGGGCGGCAAGGACGACCCCTGGGCGGTGCAGTTCCTCAAGAACGACAGCGCCGGGTTTGGCCCCTACCGCTTGAAGCAACTGGTGCGCGGTCAGCAGGCCGTGTTCGAGGCGCGCGACGACTATTGGGGCGACAAGCCCGCTATGAAGCGCGTCATTATGAAGGAGGTGCCGACGTCGGCGAGCCGGCTGTCGCTACTGCAGGGCGGTGCAGTAGACATCGCGCAGTTCCTTCAGCCTCGCGAACTGCAGTCGCTCAAAGGGGCCAGCGGTGTGGCGGTCGATGCAGTCAACGCGTCCTATGCGATCTGGCTGGAGCTAAACACCGCCATCAAGCCGTTCGACAACGTCGAGGTGCGCCGCGCCTTCAACTACGCAATCCCTCAGGACGAGATCATCCGCACCATCTACTACGGCTATGCGGACAAGCAGACAGCCCCCATGCCGTACATCTACCCGATGGTCGACACCTCGTTCTTCGATTACAATCTCAACCTCGACAAGGCCAAGGAATTGCTCGCCAAGGCGGGACTCGCGAGCGGATTCGAGACGACCATCTCCTATAACGCCGGCGACCCCACCCAAGAGCCCATCGCACTCTTGATCCAGACGTCGCTGCGCAAGGTCGGCGTCAACGTGACGCTGGAAAAATTGCCGGCTGGCGTCTTTTACGAGGCCGTCACCAAACGGCAGAAGCCAGTGATCTTTTACCTCGACTCGCCGTGGACGCCCGACCCCGGATATTCGATGTACCTGTATTTCAACCAGAAGAGCTATGTCGACTATTCGAACTACAAGAACGACCACGTCGACCAGCTCATCACCGAAGGTCTCGAAACCCTCGACGACAAGATCCGCATGGAGAAATACAAGGAGGTCCAGAAGATCCTGATGGACGAGGCGCCCTGGGGATTCCTGGCCTATCCCAAATACACTCTGGCGCGGAAGTCGAACCTGAAGGGGTTCACCTACTACACCTCAAACAATTTGCGCTTCCAGGACTTCAGTCGCGGGTGACCGATCAGCGCTGCGTGTGGCGGGCTCGTCGCCCGGCGAAAGGACGACGACGGCGGCCCCATGCTCTTGACGTCCAGAACGACAGGCTCACGATAGCGCCGGCTCGCCAAAGACTTCGGCGAAGAGGGCATGACGGCTTTTCCGCCATGGTGTCCGCCCTGCAATGCTCGGCATGATGTCCGCTCTGCACTTCTTTGGACGCGCTCTTCTTATCCGGCCGCGCTTCGCGGTCGGATACGGGATTGTTGCAGTGGTGGTGCTGGCGGCGCTGGTCGCACCCGCAATAGCGCCCTATTCGCCAATCGAAGCCAATTCGAATGAATTCCTTCAACCGCCCAGCCGAGCCCATCCCTTCGGCACCGACGCGGTTGGCATGGACATTTTCAGCCGAACGATCACGGCGCCGCGGATTGACCTAACCATCGCGATCCTCGGCACCCCGCTTTCTGCAATCGTCGGCACGACGATCGGGGCCCTGGTCGGGTTTTATTCGACTGGGCGCGGCCCAAAGGTGTGGCTCTCCTTCGCCGTGATGCGGGCCGCGGACGTTTTGCAGGCCTTTCCAGTGTTTGTCTTCGCCATCGCGCTGGTGGCGGCTCTTGGCCAGAGCATTCAGACTGTGGTGCTCGCCATCGCATTCGTGAATATGCCGATCTACCTGCGGCTGGTGCGTTCGCAGGTGCTCAGCATCCGTGCGATGCGGTATGTGGAGGCGGCGAAGGTGGCGGGCGTCTCTGACATCACGACCATCCGTCGCCATATCATTCCCAACGCCATGGCACCCGCGCTTGCGCAGCTCTCTGTCAACGTAGGTTGGGGCATCCTGCTGACCTCGGCCCTTTCCTTCGTGGGCGCGGGCGTGCGGGCGCCCACGCCCGAGCGGGGCAGTATGATCGCCATGGGATTCCAGAATGTGGTGACGGGGCAGTGGTGGCCTTCGGTGTTCCCGGGCCTGTCGCTGGCCATCACAGTGTTTGGCTTTTCGCTGGTTGGCGCCTCGATCGAGATGTTGTCGGATCCCGGCCGCCGGCAAACGCTTGCCCAGGCGATGGAACAGCGTAACGCCCAGACCGCGGTCCACCAAGCCGTCAAAGCCGAGATTTGAGCCGGTGCGTATCGCCCGTTACCTGCTCTACCGACTGACCTTCATCCTACCGCAGCTCCTCGGGATCGTGCGGGTCAGCTTCTTCTTGGTCAAGTCGATCCCTGGCGATCCGGCGGTGCTCATGCTTGGCCCGACCGCAACGCCCGACGCCGTCGCGAGCCTGCGCACCCAGTCGGGCCTCGATCAACCTCTCTACATACAGTTTACTCTCTATGTGAATCACGTGCTGCACGGTGATCTCGGCACGTCGTGGCAGACTACGCGGCCAGTGCTCGATGATTGATCCAGCGCTTTCCTGCGACGCTGGAGTTGGTGACCTTTTCGTTGATCCTGGCCATCGTGGTGGGGATGGGGCTCGGTGTTGCCTCAGCGTTGAATCCGAAGGGCTGGATGGGCCGGCTCGCCGACATGTACGGCCTAAGCGCCGGCGCCCTGCCAGACTTCTGGTTCGCGCTCGTGCTGATTTTCGTGTTCTACACGCTCGCTCGTTGGACGCCGGCGCCGCTCGGCCGGCTTGACATCGAGGTCATCGCGCCCGCCCCGATCACAGGGTTCATGACGATCGACACCCTGCTGGCGGACGACATGGAGGCGTTCCGCTCCGCTGTCTCCCACTTGATCCTGCCTGTGCTGACGCTCGGATTGATCAATGCCGGGCCGATCATGAAGATGACTCAGTCCAGCCTGGAGAAGATGCTCACGTCCGACGCGGCGCGGTATGAAGCGTTGTGCGGCATTCCTCAGCGCCTGGTGATCCGACACGCGCTGCGCAATGCGCTGCCCTCTATCGTCACCATCATCAGCGTGCTCTACGGCTATCTGATCGGCGGGGCCGTGCTCGTGGAGATCGTCTTCTCTTGGGGCGGCGCTGGACAGTACGCGGTTCAAGGCGTGCTGAATTCTGACATCTACCCGGTGCTCGGCTTCGTGCTGTTCTCCGCCATCTTCTCGCTCATCGTCTATATTCTGATCGATCCAATCTACGTTCTGATCGATCCAAGGATCAGCCACTGAGGAGGCGCGCATGAACACCGTGGTCGGCGCCTCGAAGCTGACCCACCCTGCCGTGACCGCGACGTCCGCGGACCTCTTGAGAGTCGAGGACCTGCGTGTTGTCTTCCCGACCGCAACCGGGCAATCGCGCACAGTGCTACGCGGTATCAATCTGTCGGTTAAGCCGGGTGAGGTCCTCGGGCTCGTGGGCGAGAGCGGCGCTGGGAAGACCGCGTTGGCTCGATCGATCCTTGGCGCTCCACCAGCGCCCGGGCGTATCGCGTCTGGACGGGTGACGTTTGAAGGACGCGACATCCTCGTCTTACCCGAAAGGCAGCTGCGGAGCCTGCGCGGCCGCCGGCTTGCCATGGTGGTGCCGAACCCGCGCGGCGAGCTGAATCCCACCGTGACGATCGGCGATCAGATCGCCACCATGGCGCGCGTCCACCTCGGCCTCGACCGGAAGGCTGCTCGCGCCCGCGCGCTCGAGATGCTGAGGGCTGTCCAAATCCCGGATCCCGAACGCCGCATGAATGCCTATCCGCACGAGCTCTCTGGCGGCATGGCCCAGCGCGCTGTGATCGCCATCGCGCTGATCTGCGATCCCGCCTTCGTGATCTCGGATGACGCCACGAGTGGGCTTGACGTCACGGTCCAGGCACAAATCCTTGACCTGTTGCGCAAGCTGGCGGCCGAGCACCACAGTGCAATGTTGTTCATCACCCGCGACGTCGGGATCACGGCGCATTTCTGCGATCGCGTCGCAGTGCTCTACGACGGCGAGATCATGGAGACGGCGAGCCGGAACGCGCTATTTCTGTTGCCTGCTCACCCCTATACGCTGCTCCTGCTCGCCGCCTTCTCGCACAATCCGGCGCTGCGGCTAGGCTGGAGCGTCACGGCGAGCGCGCCGCCGGCGGTCAGTGCCGAAGCTTGTATTTATGTGGGCCGCTGTCCGTTGGCGCAGCCGCTCTGCCGCGCCGAGAAACCACCGTTGGCTGAACTTGCGCCGGGTCATGTGGTCCGATGTCACTTCCCGGTGAGGCACTGAGCTCGCGATGCTGACAGTTGAGCGTCTTCATAAGCAGTTTCCCATCGCAGGGTCGCGCAAGGTTGTTAGCGCCATCAATGACGTGTCGTTTTCCGTCGCGCCAGGGGAGACGCTCGGCCTCGTTGGTGAAAGCGGTTCGGGCAAAACGACGGTCGGGCGCATCGTCGTAGGCCTCATCGAACCCTCGTCCGGAACCGTACGGTTCAACCTGCCGGGAGATGCCCACAGCAACGCCCGGCCGCCGAAGGGCAAAGTCCAGCTGGTGTTTCAAGAGCCCGCGGAGTCGCTCGATCCCCGGCTGAGGATCGGCGCGATTATCGGCGAACCACTCCAGGCGCTTGCCGTCGAACGCAGTGAACGGCGCCGCCGGGTGCGCGACGCGATGGGACGCGTCCGGCTCGATCCCGCTCTCCTTGATGCGTACCCAGCTGAACTCTCGGCAGGCCAGCAGCAGCGCATCGGCGTCGCCCGCGCCATGATCACCGAACCCGACCTCGTGGTGCTGGACGAACCGACCTCGGCGCTCGATCCGACCGCGCGGGCCGAGATCATCGATCTGCTGAAGAGCATCCAGGCCGAGCGCAAAACCGCCTACCTTTTCATCTCGCACGATCTCTCGACGATCCGCTTCATTAGCCATCGGGTCGCGGTGATGTACCTTGGCATGATCGTCGAACAGGGCGACGCCGTAACCCTCTTCAGCAAGCCGCGACATCCCTATTCGAGTGGGCTGCTCTCCTCCGTATTGCTGCCGCACCCCGATCTCGTGATGGAAAGCTCGGTCAGCCTTAAAGGCGAGATCCCGAGCCCTATCGATCTCCCGCGAGGTTGTTTCCTCGCTTCGCGCTGCCCCTTCGTGATTGATCGCTGCCGAAGCGAGATGCCGCCGGCCGAGATGGTCGGCCCCAGCCACACCGTCCACTGCTTCCGCCACGACGAAATCGCAGCGACTACGCCGGCCTCCAAGACCTTTGAAGCTTTTGTCGCCGAGTCGGAGTGCATTCTGCGGCGCCCGGCCCGCCAGCCTATCCGTTTCACCCCCCAGCCCTAAGAAAAGGAATTGTCATGCCTGGACGGCTCGATGGAAAAACAGCACTGGTGACCGGCGGCGCGCGTGGGATCGGCGAGGCTATCGCTCGCGCCTTCGTACGTGAAGGGGCTGCGGTCGCGATCCTCGATCGGCAGCTCGCAGCCGCGAAGGCGACCGCCGACCGACTCGCCGCGAACGGCGCCACGGTGATCGCGGTGGCTGCCGACGTGAGCGATGAAGCGGCAGTGGAAAGCGCGGTGAAAGCCGCGACGAAGGGGCTCGGCCAAATCGACATCCTGGTCAACAATGCGGGCATCGACACCACTTCACTGGTAGCCGAAATGTCAACCGCGATGTGGGACGAGATGATGGCCATCAACCTGCGTGGCGTGTTCCTGTGCACCCGCGCCGTGCTGCCTAGCATGATCGCTCGCAAGTTCGGCCGCATCATCTCGACGTCGTCGCAGCTCGCCCACAAGGGCGCGCCGGAGATGGCTCACTACGCGGCCGCCAAAGCGGGCGTGATCGGCTTCACCCGATCGCTCGCCTATGAGGTGGCGCGTGATGGCATCACCGTGAACGCGATCTGTCCGGGGCCGATCGACACCGAGCTTTTCAGGGGAATCCCGGAGGCCTGGCGAAAAAGGAAACTCGCCGAGCTGCCAATCGGCCGCGCCGGCTCCGTAGAAGAGATCGCGCCGACCGCCGTTCTCCTCGCCTCGGACGAGGGGGCCTACTATGTGGGCGCGACGCTCAATCCGAACGGCGGGGACGTCATGGTATGAGGCCCGGGTTTGGCGGGTTGCTCTACACCCGTTAGACGCGACAATCTCGACCGATATCCGCCATCACGGGGGCCTATGCGGTCGCCGCCCCCTCCGCGACCTGGCCGCGGTACCAGTCCAGGATCTCTGATCCCGTCCACATCACGGCGCCATCACGCTCGAGGATATGGTCGTAGAGCATCTCGAGATATTTGATCCGATGGGGCGCACCCGTGAGATAGGGATGAATCGAGATGGCCATCACGCGAGGTTGCTTGACGCCCTCCTTGTAGAGCCGATCGAAATGGTCGACGCCACGCAGGAAGATTTCGTCAGAACGATGACCTTGAACTGCAGTGATCACAACGTCATTGATCTCGACCGTATAGGGCATGGCTACGATGGGACGCGGCGACGCCTGGATCATAACCGGCTGGTCGTCGAGGCAGAGATCGCAGACATATTCAATGCCGGCTTCCGCTAGGTGATCTAGTGTTTCGGCGGTTTCTGTGAGCCCAGGACTTTCCCATCCTCGTGGCGGCTTGCCTGTAATGGTTCTGATGGCCTCGATTGTGTCGTGGATCGCGGATCGTTGATCTTCAACCCGGTGCATTGGCCGCTGGACGTAGCCGTGCCCGAGGAAATCCCAGCCGGCCGCGAAGGCTGACCTACAAGCTTCCTCGTATAGCGAGCAGGCTGTGCCGTTCACCGCGAAGCTCGCCTTCAGGCCACGCGCGTCGAGAGTCTCCAGAAATCGCCAGAACCCGACTCTCATCCCGTATTCGTGCCACGCCCAATTTGGCACGTCGGGCAAGAGAGGTTGGCCCATGGGAGGGGGCAGCACTGCCCGCGGCATGGGATCAGTCGGGCTCCAGTTCTCCACGTTCACGATTGTCCAGACCGCCACCCGCGCATCTCCGGGCAGACGCAGCTTCGGGCGTGTCACGATTGGCCGATAAGGAAGGCGGTCGCGAATTGTCGACGGCGTCATCGTCGTGTCCCCAAGAGCCCAACCTGAAATCGGTCGCCCAGCCTCGTTGGGCCTGATTCTCCGGAGTTTGAAAGACTTCTGGAGAATCGTGATGCCGCGGAGCGAGACCGATCGGGCCAGTATGATGTGAGCCACGAGAGGTATTCAAGCGATTTGTCGGGCTCCGAATTCGCGTTCATTGGCTTCCGCGCTAAGGCACTAAATTGTAGACGGATTGTGGGCGTCGGGAACGCGAATGAGGCGATAATTCGAGCCCTACAGAGTAGAACTCGTACGCAATATAAAATACCTAAACGGTGGCGGCGCTGAGGGGATTCGAACCGCGATGCTCTTGTCCTTCTCAACGCCTTAGCAGCCAATCGTCACGGTTGCTGAGACGGGGGCGATAGCGGCGGTAAGGATCATCGTTGTAGCTTAGCTTGTGCGCTGGCCCTCTTCACTGCAGGCTAAGGTATACCTTGCGCGGCTCCTTCAGAAACGCCTGGTTTTCCTCCTCGGTCGGCTCGATCCTGAGCCAGAGGTAAAAAAATCGACTTGAAATAACATTCGGATTGAACGAACTCCGGAGGAAAATCATATTTCGCACATATCGTTGGCCAATGGCGCCTTCGCAGATGGTCCATTCGCTCCTCCAACGTCGCCAAATCCCACGAATTGGTCTTGGACGCCCGCTTCTCCACCAGACGTACGATGGTGCCGAAATATCTTCTGAACGTCGCATACTGACGTAAAGACCGGGGATCCTTTGTTCGGAAGCCCGGTAAGTCTCGCCACTCTCGTTCCACCGTAGGCCAAGTCGAAACGAAAAGGTCCTGAGCCATCTTTTGGTCCGGCGTGACTGGGCCGTTGAAAACGATGGTGCCCGTTCTTGGATTAACTTCGATGTCATCGGGATGAGGAATGATCTCTGGTCCGGACGCCTGCTCCCGCTTTCTTCGCATCAACTCCAGCGTCGCTTGCCGCTTATATTCCGTGACCGTTCTCAACAATTCTTCCCGTTCGACTCGCCTGCGATTTTCAATCGCCCCCAGCTTCGCACTCACCGCGGTGTAAGCCTTCACATCGCCCCTTGCTGCTTTCAACCCGATCGCTCGGGTGGCGGCGCGCATGAGGGACGTTTTTTCGATTGTTTCTCCTCACGGACAGAGACCAGCCTGCCCATTTCCTCAAGAACCATCGTATCAAATTCGTTGTCACCGAAAACGCTCACCGCAACCGTCTTCGGTCGCAGGGGGCGGCCGCAAGGGTTTCCCGACCGTCCCTTGCCAAACTGACCTGACGTCGGTGGGTTCCGGTATCCAAAGTACTCGCCACTCCCGGAGGCTGTGCCTTTCCTGTCGGTCATGCCGCGCTCCCCTTCGAAAGCGCTACGCTGCCACGGTGCTGCTCGACGTGCTCGAACGTCTCGCCCGTGGCTAAGAGCATCGCCTGCTTGCCGGTCATACGCTCGAAACGACGCAGAATCGTATCGCAATAGGCGGGGTCATATTCGATGAGACGCGCCGATCGACCGGTCTTCTCGGCGGCAATCAGGGTCGTGCCAGACCCGCCGAACGGATCAAGCACAAGGTCGCCGCGCCGCGAACAGTCCTTGATCGCATCAGCGACCAGCCTCGTTGGCTTGACGGTCGGATGCATCGCGAGTTCCTCCGCCCGACTCGGTCCGATGCTGCTGATCCCGGGGTAATCCCAGACGTTGCTTCGGGGACGCCCTGTCTCTCCCAGTCCGAATGAATTCACGTGCGGCGCGGTCCCTTTCTTGAATACGAAGACCAGTTCATGCTTGGAGCGGTAGAGACTCCCCATTCCGGCGTTGGACTTGTTCCACACGCAGAGGTTCTTCAGTTCGGTAAAAACGACTTTGCCAGCGGCCGTAAGCTCATCCGCGTGCCGCCAGTCCATGCAGACAAAGGCGATTGCTCCATCTCGACACCGCTCGGCCGCAGGGCCGAGCGTCTGTTCCAGAAAGGCCGTAAATTCTGCCGAGGACATCTCTCCGACGCCCATTGCGAATTCCCGATGGCGAATGCGGCCCGAGCACAGACGTGTCCGTCGATGGGGACATTGTAAGGAGGGTCAGTAAAGAGCAGGTCGGCTCGGCGAGCAGGCCACGAGGTGTGACCACATTTCGTCTCGACCGCGCTGCGGGCACCCGCTTGTGACCACATCAGTCAAAACCTGCGCGGCGGGCCGATTGCGGGTGTGACCACATCTTGGTTCGCTAGCCTTTCGCGAACCTAGCTTCGGTTCGGCCCGTTCTTGGTGGTTCAGGGCAATCCGGGATTCTGTCGCTGCAGGGTATCCATCCGGCGTGGGCCGCAGTGCCGCCTGTCTGCTGAACGTTCCAATATTGGGCCTACACGGGATGGAGGATACCGTCGGATCCGAGCGTTTCGATCGCTTTGACGAGATTGAGGCCGCGATGGAGGCGGAACCATTCTCCGGTGTGGCGATGCCACTGGATGTCGAAGCGGTCGGGGCTGATCCAGTCGAGGCGAGCGAAGGGCGCGTCGAACTCCTCGCCGAGATTTTCCGGGAAGCCGGAGCGGTAGCGCTGGATGAAGCGATACTTGGCGCCATGCCATTTGCCGAGGATATCGACGGGATAGTTGAACTCCGTCGGCCGGATTGACGGCAGGAAACGCGGCTTCAGGAATTCGGCGATGAATCGTTCGCAGGCTGCGGTAACGCGAGCCCTTTCGGCCTCGGAGAATGCGGCGCTGGGCTTAAGCGGCTTGCGCATGGCTCACAATCGCCTTTCGCCAGTTCCACGGCAGCAACTCGTCGAGCCGATGAGCCGGATGCGCGGCGATGCGCTTGAGCACGTCGGCGAGCCACGCCTGCGGATCAGCACCGTTCATCTTTGCCGTGACGATGAGGCTGTACATGTCTGCGGCGCGTCGGCCTGCGCGGTCGGATCCGCAGAATAACCACGATTTCCGCCCAAGCGCGACGCCGCGCAGCCCACGTTCGGCGGCATTGTTTGAGACGCAAACGCGTCCGTCGTCGAGGAACAGCGTGAAGGCTGGCCAGCGCTTGAGCATGTACTGGATCGCCTTGACGAGGTCGTGCCCACGCGACAGCTTGGCCGCCTGCTCGCGCATGTAGGTCATGAGAGCGTCGACCAGAGGCCGGCTTACGGCGCGTCGAACCGCGAGACGCTCTTCGGGGCTCTTGCCGTTGATCGACCGCTCGATGGCAAACAACGCGTCGATGCGGCGCACCACCTCGATGGCGATCGGCGAGAGCGGGATCTCCTTCTTTCTAGCGGCCTTGCGGCGTGCGTTCTCCTCGATATCGGCCATGGCGAAGAACGGGCGGCGCGCATGCACCCAACACGCCGCTTCCCGGATCGGACCCGGCTTGCGGTCCGCCAGATACAGCTTGTTGTAACCGTCATAGGTGTCCGCTTGGAGGATGCCTGCGTAGCCCGCCAGATGGGCCTGCGGATGCTCGCCCCGGCGGTCGCGCGAGTAATGGAAGATCGCGGCGGGCGGCCCGGCGCCGCCGAATGGCTTGTCGTCGCGAACATAGATCCAGAGTCGGCCGGTGTCGGTCTTGCTTTTCGCCAGCACCGGCACGGTCGTGTCGTCGCCGTGAAGACGCTCGGCCGCCATGACATGGGCCTCGAGCAGGCGCCGAAGAGGATCGAGCGCCGCGCAGATGGCGCCAACCGCGTCGGCCATGGTGGACAGCGCGATCGGCACGCCTTCGAGCGCATAGCGCTCGGCCTGCCGGTTCAGAGGCTGGTGCTGGCCGAACTTCTCGAACATGATCATCGCCAAGAGGCTCGGACCCGCCCATCCTCTCGGGATCACATGGAACGGCGCCGGCGACTGGCTGATCGTCTCGCAGTCGCGGCAGGAGAACTTTTCCCGCACCGTCTCGATCACCTTCCACCGCCGGGGCATCGTCTCCAGCGTCCGCGTTACGTCCTCGCCGAGCTTGCGCAGGCGAAAGCCGCCGCAGCACGCGCAGGCGATTGGAGGATCGATCACCACCCGCTCGCGCGGCAGGTGGTCCGGGAACGTGTCGCGCTCGGCGCGCCGGCGGGTAAAGGCGCGGACCGTCGTCGCCCGGGCCGCCGCCTGTTCCGCCGCCAATTCGTCTTCCGTGGCGCTGGCTTCGAGCTCTTCGAACTCGAGCGCCAGTTGGTCAATCAGCCGCGCCGACCGTTCCGACCGCGGCCCGTAGACCTGTCGCTCGAGCTTGGCGATCCTGAGCTTCTGCGCGGCGATCAGCGCCATGTCCTCCGAGGCTTTCGCCCGCGCGACCGCCAGCTCCGCC